>CAZYHL010000219.1:0-3238 GCA_964646795.1 uncultured Syntrophomonadaceae bacterium | reverse complement strand
CCACGATATCTCCGGCCAGTTCCGGAGGTGTGCGCTCGAGGACGTAACGGACACATTGGATAATCTGCAGCAGAGGTTCCTCTATCGCTTCCATGATTTGCACGGTATTAAAGTTCAGGGACCGGGGCAAACCGGTAACCAAATCCCGGCCCCGGATTTCCATCTCGGCGTTCCTGTTGCCTTCAAAAGCGGAAGCAACATGAGCTTTGAGGGTTTCCGCCGTCCTTTCGCCAACAAGAAGGTTCCTTTCTCTTTTTATGTAGCGGACAATCGCTTCATCGAATTTATCGCCCCCAATTCTGATGCTGTTGGAGACAACCACTTCACCCATGGATAAAACAGCCACATCGGTAGTCCCGCCGCCAATGTCGACAACCATATTGCCCCGGGGCTGGAATATGTCCAAGCCTGCCCCGAGGGCGGCCGCCCGGGACTCTTCAACCAGGTAAGCTTCCCTTGCTCCCGTCCTGGTAACAGCTTCAATCACCGCTTTTTGCTCCACAGAGGTTGTCCCTCCTGGTATGCAAACAACTACCCTGGGCTTAAGAATCCGGCGCCGGTCACATACCTTTTGAATAAAATGCTTCAGCATCACTTCTGTTATGTCAAAACTGGCAATTACGCCGTTTTTCAGCGGCCGGGTAGCCATGATGTTGCCCGGAGTCCTCCCCAGCATACGCTCGGCGCCTTCACCGACAGCCAGTACCTTCATGGTATCCTGTTCTATGGCTACTACGGAGGGTTCGTTAAGAACAACTCCTTTTCCTTTAAGATAAACCAGGACAGAGGCTGTCCCCAAATCAACACCCATATCCATTGCTTAAGCCCCCTTTCTTGTCCGCTGCTTTTTAGAATAATAAATATTATCAATGATTGCCTATTTATAGCAGCTTTTATTCTAAATATGTACTTCATTTCCTTTATTTTCTTAAAAAATAATTTTTTTTTGGCTAATATATTTTTTTCGGGTTGCCTCTCCGCCCCGCAGATGCCTTTCCGATTTGTTTTTAGCCAGGATTTTTTTAATCTCTTTGCCGATATACCTGTTTATCAGCGGCAGTCTTTCCGTTAAATCCTTATGCACGGTGCTTTTACTTACGCCGAATACCTTGGCCGCCTGCCTTACTGTTGCTTCTGTCTCCAAAATATAGTTGCTGATTTCCAATACTCTTTCTTCTATGTAATCCTGCATGGGGCCGCCCCCTTAATTAAATTTTCTAGTTAAATTAATATGAGGGGGGATGCCGGATAATGACAAAAAGAGGCCGGGATTCTATCCCGGCGTAAGTTTTCTGCTTTTTTGAGGCTGATTCTTTAATAATCCAGGTATTCTAAGGGATCAACCGGTATTTCCCGGGGCTCCGTAGAGACTTCGGCTTCAGCACGATAAAGGGAAAAATGGAGGTATGCCCCTGTTGCGGCATCAAGGACGGCGCTTTTCCCCACCGTACCTATGCTTTCCCCGCCCTGAACCGTGGCCCCTTCTTTAACAACTATTTTATCAAGATTGGCATAATAACTAAGAAAGCCTTCGCCGTGGCTTAAAAGAACGTAATTGCCCAAAAGGAGAGAACTGCCGGTTTCCTTGACATTCCCCGCCCAAGCTGCTTTCACCTCGGAGCCCAGGGAGGCTTTGATATCAATACCGGTATGGGGCCGGAGCTGGTTTTCAATCCTGAACATTTCGCGGTGATGCACAAGAACCTCGCCCTTAACAGGCCAATTAAGGTCCCCGGCGGCAAAAACAAAGGCGGTCACATTCTCAGTATCGTCTTCCTGATAAGTTTCTTTCTCTGCTTTTGTTTTTTCTGCCGGATCAGCAGACTCTGCGGGCATTTCTTTTTCTCCTAAGGTTTCTTCCGCCTCAGGCACTTGATTATCTTCTTCCTGGAGATTAAAGGGCATAGGATCGGCTTTGATTATTATTTCTCCCAGAGGACCTCTGAAAAAATAGGCTCCCGCCACTGCCAACACCCCCAGCAAATAAAGCCCGGTCATAATCCTTGCGGGCTTTAAGGCTTTAACTTTATGCTTTTGTCCCTGCTTTTGGTCAAGCTCTCTTCCGGCTTTAGCTGGTGATTTTCTTAGGGATCCGAGCAATGCACGTATTTTTTTAAATTTCAACACCGGACATCACCTCAATGAGGTATTATGTCCAGCTTTAGTTTATTTATGCAGATTTTCCCAGGTTACTATTTCTACTTGCTTGTAATAATGCTTGATAATTTCCTCCGCCTTCCAACCTTTTTGACCCGCACCGTCGGCCCCATACTGGCACAATCCAACTCCATGCCCATACCCCCTGCTCACAAAGAAGAGACTGTCTGCTTTATACGCATATTCCAACCAAGCGGAAGGGAGCTCCAGCTTCCGGCGAAAATCGTGGGCGGTGTATTCTTTCTCTCCCACTTGAAAAGTTTTAATGCGCCCCCAGGGGGAGGCCTCCACGACCTTCAGCCGGGGAGTGCCGTCTCCTGCTGCAACGGGCAGGGCATCCTTTTCGTTAAAGGCACTGAAAAAAGCCTCGTAACTAATTTGCTTTTCCGTACTGTACCAGGGGGAGTGGCTGCAGAAGGAGCATTCAACTGCCTCCAGATAAGGAGCGTCTCCCGACCAAACATCTCTGGCGCAAGCGGTACTGCCGCCGCAGGTGGAATGGTAAACAGCATCGATCAATTCACCCTGCCAGGTAATCACGAGCCCGGCCGTCGAGGCTACAGCCGCCTCTAGCTTCTGCCAGTTTTCTTCCCCTGCTTCGCCCCAGTTCTGCTTGGCTTTATCTTTCCCTATCCAGGCCTGGCAGTGCAGGTGGTTTGTGCAGACCACTGCCTCGGGGTGGCCGGTGTTTCCTCCTCCGGCGGCGTCTAATATTTTCCTGACGGTATAGGTGCGCGCGGCGATAGCCTGGGCTCTTAAGGCCTCGGGATGAAAAGATGCCGGCATTTCTGCCGCCACCACCCCCACCAGGTATTCTTCCAGCTCCATTTCCATCAGATAATCTTCACGGTGGTTATATACTTTAAGAGAAAAGGGGATAGTGTCAAGGGGGGGAGGGAAAACATATTTGTTATTTTCTTTTTTTTCTCCGGCGGGAAAATACATGGGAAACAAAACCGTAATTGTAAAAACAAGCAAGAGCAGCAGGAATAAGCCGCCCTCCAATAGACTTTCCATATTTCTTTGACCCTTCCTTCTTCCGACCATTCTTCTTTTTGGCATGTCACATTATATGCTGAAA
>CAZYHL010000218.1:0-3238 GCA_964646795.1 uncultured Syntrophomonadaceae bacterium | reverse complement strand
GGCAATAGAATCGGTATTGTAAGCATTAAAACCACCAGGATGTTCAAGATAAAACCGGCAGCCAGAAAAATGGCAATAAATATCCCAAAAATGACCCATTCGTGTAACCCGGAAGTTGTAATCGCGTTTGCTACATCCATAGGAATTCTTGTCAGGGCCAAGGCTCCGTTAATAAACTCTATCCCCAGTAAAACAAACAAAATCATACCGGCAATTTTAGCGGCGTCTAAAAAAGCCTCGAGAACCACTTTTAATTTGAATCCTTTAATGTCCCTTAAAAAAATGAAGATGAATGTCCCCAAAACTCCTACGGCACCGCCTTCTACCGGTGTAAAGAAACCTGCGTATATGCCGCCTATGCATAATAAAAACAAAGCTAAAATAGGTAAGACTCCTTTTAAAGCTATTATTTTTTCTTTAAAACTGTATGCCTTAGTTTCCATGTTTTGAAATATGGGGTTTTTCCTCGTTGTTATATAAATGGCGACGCAAATACTTAAAGTAATTAGTATTCCCGGCAGCAAGCCGGCCATAAAGAGACGCGCTATGGACTGTTCTGTTATGATGGCATACAAGATAAAAGTGTTGCTCGGAGGGATCATAATCCCAAGGGTACCTCCTGCTGCTATTGAACCGGTGGCTAATGTAATCGGGTAACCGGCTTTTTTCATTTCCGGCAGCCCTACTTTGCCTATTGTTGCCGCAGTAGAAAAAGTATCTCCGCAAACAGCGCCAAATGCCGCCCCGGTAGCTACCATAGCCATAGCTAAAGATCCCGGCAGCCGGCCAGCCCATACTGTCATGGTGTGGAACAAATCTGACCCAACGCCGGAGGTGGCAATAAGGCTGCCCATTACTACAAAGAAAGGAATGGCAGCGCGGTAGTAATCTGCCACACTTATAAAGACCGCTCGTCCTGTAAAGGAAAAGGAAGAATTCCAACCTGACAAGTATGAAATCGTTAAGAGGCCTAAAAGGCTCAGGCCATGGGCCATAGGCATGCCGCTAAGCAGCAGTAATAACATAATAGTAATTCCCATAACTCCTGCCATCATGGCATTAAACCCTAACCAGCCAAACCAGACAGGAATTGACCAAACAAGAAGAGGGAGCAAGAAAATTATTACCCAACCCGTCAATGAGCTATTTTTTAAGAATTGAGCAAAAGCATGCAAAAGTTCGCCCAGTAATATGGGGATATACAAAATCAGACCAAAAACCATTATATACATAACCCAAGATAAAGAGATTGGTAAAGTATCCCCGGTTAAATTTGTATTTTTCATGCTGTAAATTATCAGCCGCCAACTCATTATTGAGATTAAAATTAGACCTATTATGTTATGAGCAGTAATTAGAGCTCCTCTGATCCCTGGAGAAAACTTTTCCAGAAACATATCGATTTTAATATGCCCTTTATGAGCCCCCACATATGGCAAAGAAAATAAGGTAATAATCGCCGTTGTGTATGTTACTCCTTCGGCAATGCCCAGAATTCCTAAATTTAAAAATCTAAAAATAACATCCATTACAACAGCAACAATGGTTACCGCCACTAAGAACATAGCAACAAGACAAACCTTCTCAGATATAGGGTGAATAATACCATCTATTTTGTTCCCGGCGTTCTCGATCAGATCCCCTAAACTGGCCTTTTGCTGATCTTTTACATCAGAATCTGTCATTAGTAATCCCTCCTTACGCTAATCTAAACCTTTAAAAAATACCATCGAGCCTTCTATCAACTCCTCTAAATAATACTTTTAACAAGACAAAATGCAGGCTTTTTTATAAATTAACAAAATAGTTAAAGAAATGCATGTAGCCACGACTACAAGCAACTGATAATTTTAAGAATTCCTTACCGGTCTCTGCTAGACATTACCCACTCTATCTCCTTGCCTCCATGAATCGTCTTGGCGTCTTAAAAATGAAAAAGCCTCTCGACATTGACTTTGTCGACAGGCTGAAACTTCCGAAATAATTTATTCTCTTTACTAGTTGCTTTTGTGAAATATTTTGTGCAAAAACTCTAAAAATTTAAACCTGAGGGGGATTTTATTGCTTTTACCGGTAGTCTTGCCGCCGGGAAGAGGGGCGGCCGCTGCTGCTTCGCCGGCGGCGCCGCTTCTGTCTTCCTCGCCAAGTTCTGCCGGAGGAACCATAGCCAAGTCAACAAGACAAAGGGGAGGGAACATTACGCACCACCAATTTTCACCTTTCCCTTCCCCTAAGACCACCTGGAACGTCTCATACGTTCCTGCCGGGTACACTTTGTCTCTATACAAACGGGTCGGGAAGGTTGCCTCGCCATAAAAAACCTGAACCGGGTGGAAAACTCCTTCCCTTCCCAAAAAGTCGCTGGTAATCTCTTTAACCCGTTCTTTTTCCTGCTGCAAAAGGGAGCGGACTTCCTCCAGGGTGGCCCTGACATCTATTTTCCCCCGGATATATTCCATCACAACATCCCTGACTTTGTTTTTCAGTTTTTGTTCTTCTGGGTCATCGCTGTGAGCCAGGACATGAAACCTGATCACCTGGGATTCCATTTCAATCATTGGGTTAGCCGGAGCAAGCTTAAAAGGAATATTGGTTTCCGGCACAAGCACAAAAGACAGTAAAAGTACCGTGAGAACAAGCATAGCTTTCTTAAGCATTTTTTCTTACCCCCGTTCCTTCCTCCCGGCTAAGATAGTTGCGTACTTTAAGCAGGGCTCCCTTTTCGATTCTGGAAACCTGAGCCTGGGAGATATTTAACTCTGTCGCAATTTCCATCTGGGTTTTCCCTTCGAAAAAGCGCGCCTCGAGGATTTGCTTTTCCCGCGTTTTCACTTTATTTAATGCTTCTTTGAGGTTTAACTTGTCGGCCCAGCCTTCGCCGTGATTTTTTTCATCGGCGATAATATCAAGGATATAAATAGGATCCGTTGAATCGCTGAAAACCGGGTCATAGAGAGAAATCGGCTCGCTGGCGGCATTGATGACGAAAGCCACTTCCTCAGGCGTAATTTCCATTACGGCAGCAACTTCTTCTACCGTGGGCTCCCTGAAGTTTTCTCTGAGTAATTTCTCCTTTACCTGCTGGGCTTTATGAGCCAGGGCCATTGTTGAACGGCTTACTCTGATCGCATTATTGTCGCGCAGGTATCTTTTAATTTCTCCAATAATCATCGGCACGGCATAGGTGGAAAAATGAACTTCGTGCCCTGGGTCAAAGTTATCGATAGCTTTAAGCAAA
>CAZYHL010000217.1:0-3272 GCA_964646795.1 uncultured Syntrophomonadaceae bacterium | reverse complement strand
GCTCTCGCCTTCAGGCCCGGAGAACACATAATTTAAGCCTTCTACGCCGCATGTATCCGTTACTGCCGCGAGATATTCCCAGTCGTCAGGATAAGCCGTTACGAAGAGTTCGTTAAGCAATACCGCCAGCGTCCTTCTTACTTCGGGCTGAGAGCCGGGAAGTTCTATCCTCAATACCGCCTTTTTAACGTATGACCTGTCGGGTATCCCTTCTACTTCGACCCTCACCGCATGCGCGATATCGCCAAAATCCTTCAGCCTTAAATACCCGGCTGTCTCGCAGCGCACGCTTGAATAGCCGGTTTCAAAGCGGATATCGGAAACTGTATGCCTGCCTCCGATGCGCTCCGCAAGCTCGAAATCCGAAAGCGTGTATTTACGCAGCTGCCTGTAATAATATCTGTTTTCTATCTGGTCGGCCGCGCGGCGTATAAGCATCCCGCTGCGCTTCGTTATAGAATATATCTCATAGTATTTGCCCGCGAATGTATGGTATTGCCCCTGTATGAAAGCCTGATACAGCTGGCCTCCAAGGCGCGACCCCAAAAAGTTTTTTCTTTCTTCTTTATCTTCGGCCACGTAATAGGCGTTTTCCAGGCCCTCCGTTATTTCATCAATCTGCCCGCTGCCGGTAAGGACCATACACGGTCTTTTAATGCTGTCCGCGCCGTCTTCCGTAAGCTCTTCGAAATCCATAAGCTTTATTGCGTCTGACTCCCTGCTTATACCCAAGTACTCTTCGAGCAGGTTTCTCGTTGCTTCAAAAACGCCGTTTTCGCATTGGAGGCCGGAGCCGATGAACTCCTGCTCCGCCTGCTGCAGAGGCAGCCGGCCGTAAGAGAGCATCATCACTATTTTCAGCGCCAAGTTGCGCTTTGTGTGCGCGTATTCGGGAACGAACGAGGGAACGGCTTTAGGGTCGCTGCACAGCAAGCCGGCATTGGCGCACATGTAATCGCGCAGAAGGTAGTTCTGGCTTATGACGTTCACGAACCCCTGGTTGGTAAACCTCGAGTTGAACTGGCGAAGCATCTCGAAGAGATTGCAGCATTCGTCTTCCACTATTATAAAGCCGTTCGTCTTCTTACGCGCGTTCCACAGCGACGGGCAGAAATGCACATACCTGTCTATCGCGTCCTGCAGCAGCGGTATGTTCATATACTGGCATAATTGCTGATAGTACTGCCCGCTTATCCACCGCATGTCCGCCACCGGGAATATTCTGCAGCTGTACCAGTGAACTTTGGATACCTGGTTCCTTATGGCAGCGGCGGCAAGCTCGGTGCCTACTCCAAGGTAATGAGCGATGCCGGGAAACAGCCGGTGGTGAAGGAATTCGCCGTCCGCAGCCCAGAACATATACGAACTGCGCCCGGTGAGGGCGTCGGTCGCGGACACTTCGCAAAGGCTTGTCCTCAGCGCGTGCGACAGCACGTCGACCAGCCCGTCAGAATTCTTGTCTACAGCGCAATATACAACGGTCCTGTCCCTGCCGCCCAGCTTATCCGTGACCAGCCGCAGGCCCATCTGGAAAGTAGACATAAGGCGGGAGGGCTCAATTATAAGCACATACCTGACCTCGCCGAGAAACTTCCTGTTCGCATTCAGCAGCCGCTGGTTATAAAGCTCGCTCCGCGGCAGTATCCCCACATCGTAATCGGTTTCACCCTCCGACATTATCCCCGCTTTCCAGAGTTCGGGCACATTCGTTATCTCAGTCAGCCCGTCCTTGGCGAACTTTACGAAATCCTCTTCCAGCGAACTGCGCCCCAATATTATAAGGCATTTCTTCCTGTTCATCAGCAGGTAGTTCATCGGGAAAAACAGGTAGGGCGCAAGGTCGTTGTAGAAGGGGTTTGAAAACAGTATGCTCTTCCCATGCAGTATGTCCCTCGCGGAATTGAGGTAGCTTAAGTCGGGCACGAACCCGTGACGCATCCGGTTGCTGAAATACCTGCCCAGCGCCGCGGCCCCCGCATCGTCAGAATCAAGCAGTTCGTCTATCGCTTCGGTGACGCTGCTTATGTTCTCCTCGGCAACGAATTTAGAATCTTCGTGCAATACCCGGTCGCCGAACAGGCGCCTGTATATCCTCCGCATCGGAAAATAGTTAACATTGGACGTAGCCTCGTCGTCTTCACCGTATATGTCCCGTACGCATTCAGCCTTTGACAGCCCCCCCAGAAAGTATCTTACTTCTCCTATCAGTATTATGCTGAACACCGGGAAAAACGAGGCGAATATGCCCGCCTCGTCCAAAAGAAAATATCCTGCGAGGAACATAATGCCCGATACCGCAACGGCGCAGTAATAGAATACCGAAAAAAGCCTGCGGAACTGGACCCTGCCGCGTTTGAGCACCCATGCTTTAAAACTGTCGTCATACTCGTAGAACGGCCTTATAAGAAACTTGAAAAACGTGTTCCGCTTCTGTCTCCAATGGGAGAACGCATTGCAAAGCATGCCCTTTATTGCAAAGAACCCCAGCAGCAAAAGTAAATTGACCGCGATGACGGGCAGCCAGCCTTCTTTGATCGCTCCAAGCAAGGGGATCTTTGCCGACAGGTATGAAGCGAGCGTTCCGGTTACGGCTTCTATCCTGCTTATCTGTATATATGCGGCTATTGAATATGCAAGAGCGAAGACAGGTATAAAGACCTGTTTGCTGCGCTTTGTTCTTTTAAGATTCGTTCTCGTATATGCCAAACAGATAAGTATGAACAGTATCACGCATATGATGAGCCCTATTTTATCCGCCAGTTGCTGCATGCCGCGAAGCCTCCAAATTTACTTTAATATCTCTTTCGGTATCTGCTCATACAGTTCCTCGTTGCGCAGGCTTACCCTTGAAACGAACCTGTACGGAGCGTCGGCTTTCGACGCCTCGCCCAGCTCCGTGTTGTATATGCCTATTTTCTCTTTATCAGGCAATACGTGAATGAGCAGCTGAGCGTCTATGTCTTCGTAAAACATCAGCAGGTTAAGATCGTCATAGTACTGTTTTGTCTCATATTGCTTTGGCTCTATGTCCATGCATTCCGCGATCCCCTCGTATTGGTTCCTTAATTGATACGCATACAGCAGCCTTTCCGCTACCCGGGGATCTCTTACGTCGCCGCCGTCCCTGATCCGTTTGAGCTCTTCGAGCGCCGCCTGCCCTTTTATGTAGGCGCATACCTGGGAAAGGTAATCGGAGAATGTGTCCATTGCCGTTGATATCTCGTTTATTATTTTGTTCATGGCCGCGTTGAAACGGGCTATCAGCGATTTAA
>CAZYHL010000216.1:0-3335 GCA_964646795.1 uncultured Syntrophomonadaceae bacterium | reverse complement strand
AGAAAAGAAACACTTTTCCTGCCGGAAGCCGGACAATAACCCCGGCAAAGAAAAGTGCCGTAAACAAGAGCATAAAGCTTTGCCATGCTTACATTACTAAATGCGGGATAAACAGTGCTATCTGCGGGAATAAACTGATCAAGATAACGCTGACAATCATAGTAATCCACAGGGGAGTAAGCCCTTTAAAGATATCAGTAAGAGACATTTCCGGGGCTAAACCTTTGACCACGTAACCGACAAGTCCCACCGGGGGCGTGACCTGCCCGATCATGGTCATCAGCACGATAATAACGCCAAACCAGATGGGATCAAACTGCATATGAAGGATGGTCGGCATAAGAATGGGAACCGTTAGCATGATAACCGGCATAATATTCAAAATACAGCCCAGGATAACATACATAAGAACAATACCACCGAATACAAACCACCTCGATATTTCCAGCTCCTCGACAAACTGCACTAGGGCTATGGGTATCCTTGATAGGGCCAATGTCGCATTTAAGAGTCCCACACCTACCATGATAATGAAAATCATGCCGCAGATAGCCGCAGCATCCAGCAGTCCTTCTTTCATATTTTCTAAGCTAAGACGCCGCCTGAACAGGCTAAAGACAAAAGCACCAAAAGCGCCTATGGCGCCTGCTTCCACAGGCGTGAATTTACCGGTATAAATACCACCCATGACCAGAATAAACAGCAGGATCATCCCCCAGGTCTTCCTGGCCGCCAGAACTTTTTGCACAAAACCGGAACCCTCACCCCGGGGCGCCAGTTCAGGTTTTCTTTTGACCATAATAGCAACAGTCAACATCATTAATCCGGCAGTGACTATCCCCGGCAGGATGCCCGCCATGAATAATAAACCTACGGACTGTTCCGCCAGCAGCGCATAGATGATAAAGACCGTACTGGGCGGAATCATGATTCCCAAAGTCCCCGCTACAGCTACCGACCCGCCCATAAGGGAATCAGCATAATTCATTTTTTTCATCTCGGGCAAGGCCGCCCTGCCCATGGCGGCCGCAGTCGCCACACTGTCACCGCAGACGGCGCCGAAGGCAGCACCGCCGGCTATCGTTGCCATGGCCAGAGAACCGGGCAACCGGCCCAACCAGGTCTTGAAGGTATCATAAAGGTCGCGGCTGATGCCTGCCACTGTCGCCAGGGACCCCATGAGCACGAAGAAGGGGATAACGGTAAGGAAAAAGTCCGCTACCTGGGAATACGGCAGGGAACCCAGCATCTTGAAAGCTGAGTCCCAGGACGTAATCGTAGTACAACCCACAAACCCGCCGATAGTCATGGCAAAGGCTACAGGCAGGCTTAAAAATATTAACGCCAGCATAATAAAAACGGCCATGATCCCGATCTGAGTCCTGCTTAAGCTGACAAAGGTGAGCCAATAAGGGATGGTAAATACAAACATGGGTATTAAAACCGCTGCTATAAGGAGCCAGCGTTTTTCTAAGACTGAAAGGGCATGCCCCATACTTTTTAGCAGGTCACCCGTCACCACTAGTAAGAAGATAAACAAGCCAATAGTAATGATTGCCGCCATTCCCCAGACAGGCAGCCTGAGCATTGCCGTATAGGTTCCAAGGGCAAAAATATCCAGCATAAACAAAGTAGTCCGCCAGACCATCAAGCACATGATAATCACTGCAAATATATTGTTAATTACGGCTATGAGGGAAACAGCGCCGGCCGATAGCCGGCTGGTAACCAAATCGATGACTATATGCCGTTTTTCTATGGTGACATAAGCAATAGAAAAGTAGGTAACCGTCACCATCAGGTAGGTTTGCAGTTCATAAATTCCGCGTAAGCTAATATCGAAATAGCGCATGGTGACGTCAAATACTACCCCTAATACCATAAAACATACAAGTATCATTGCCAAGTAAGACATGCCAGTGCTCACCGGCGTTGTGAACTTGTATATGGCGTCTCCTAACCTTCCCAGAAACTGTCCCGGGAGAGTATCTGTCGGCTTCCCAGTCTGCGCAGGGATTTGTGATGTGTTTTTTGTCACTTCGTCTCCTCCCTTCTTTTCTTTTTAGGGGACCGTCCATTTATGTTGAGAGAAAACTGTCCCCTAAAACATTGGTTTTAAATTTTCTGCAATCCTACTGGACAATAGACAGGTAATCCGGGATATAAGCTCCTGCTTCTTCCAACTCAGCGATATAACCCAACATTTCAGCATATATGCTTCTGGCATTAGCATAGCCCTTGCCTTCCAGCTCCTGCAGTTTCTTTTCTATAACAGGCTCAACGGCAGCCGCCCATTTTGCCATTTCCTCTTCCGAGGGAATGATGAATTCATGATCGCCCTGTTCCATCATCCAGCGAAGATCCTCCTCTGCCCCGAAGTCCAGACCATAGCCGCATTGGGTTGAGAAATACTCGCCTGTTTCAGCGTCAACCAGCTCTCGCAGGTCATCAGGCAGGCTTTCATAAAAGTCCTTATTCATAGCAAGGTAGAAAGAACCGGTGGATATGTCGATTACGGTGTGGTACTTAGCAATGTCCGTTATCTGGTAAGCCCTGATAGGGGCAAAGGGGCATAATATGCCTTCGGCCATGCCTCTTTCCAGGGAAATGTACCAGTCGGCGGTACCGATGGTGATGGGAATAGCGCCCAATGCTTCGATGATATCGGCTCCTGTAGAGCTGATGGCGATTATCCTTACCCCCTGCAGTTCCTCCAAGGTTCTGATGGGCTTAGTGACCATATGCAGCTGAGTTAAAGCACCGCAAAAATGGGAAAGAATAATTACGTCATCGGGATACTGGGCACGCCATTCGGCATTGTTTTCGTAAAGTTTCCAGGTGGCCAGACCGGCAATAGAGCCGCTTGGAAATATTAACGGCAGATCGCCAAGATCAGTCAAGGGGTACCTGCCCGGCTCATAGCCGTGAGAACCGATGCCCATTTCCATTAAGCCGCTGCCGATAGCGTTCATCACCTCGTCGTTTTTTGCTATGGCTCCCTGATCGAAAAAGGCGACATCAAGCCGGTCGCTGCTCTTTTCATTTAGATTGTCGGCCAAAGGGATGTGGGCGTACTGGGTCAGAAATTGCGGCCGGGCATGCAGCCCCTGGTAAGCTATTTCATAGACTTCTTCAGCTTCGCCGCTGCCACTGTTGCCGCCGTTACCGCCAGATGAACAGGCCGTAAACAAAAGTAAGCAAATAAATAAAAGAACCGGTAAACATATCCCTATTTTTTTTATGTTCATTTTAATAGAGCCTCCTCTTGTTTATTGAAAAAAACTGGATTATACGGCGTCATTAACTTCTTCATCTATCCCCCCTCTCTTTACGGT
>CAZYHL010000215.1:0-3338 GCA_964646795.1 uncultured Syntrophomonadaceae bacterium | reverse complement strand
AGTACCTACAATGTGGAAGCCATGACCGGAGGCCGCATCGAAGCTATCTTTTTCAATGCCGGAGACTATGTAAAGAAAGGCGACACCATTTTGCGGCTCAGCAATGATGATCTGAAGCTCAATCTACTGGCTCAGGAAGCGGCCGTAACCGAACAGGTGAATAATCTCAGCAATGCCCGGATCTTGAGCAATCAGAGCAAGCTTAGTCAGCGCCTCAAAGTGGCAGAGGCTCATAATGCTCTGAAGCGGGAACGGCGAAGTTTTGAGCAAAAGCAAGAACTGCAGCAGAAAGGCTTTATCTCGCAGGAAGAGTATCTTCTGGCAGAAGAGGACTTTCAAATCGCTCGGACTAGGTTTGAGTATCTGCAGGAAGAAGCTCGAACCGATTCGCTATATCGGGAGCAGCAGTTGATCCAGCTGGAAGGAGCTGTAAACCAGTTACAGCTTAGCCTGCGTCAGATTCGCAACCGCATCAATGAGCTGGATGTAAAGGCTCCGATGAGTGGTCAGATTACGCAGATGGAGCTCAAACTGGGACAGATAATCAGCAGTGGATCGCTGCTTGCCGTGCTGGAGGATGATACCGAGTACTACATCAAGGGCAGAGTGGATCAGTATTATCTTAGCAGGCTGACTGAGGGCGCGGAGGCCAGAATCCGTCATCAGGGTCAAGACTTGATGCTTCATGTCAGCAAAATCCACCCCCGGTTAATAAATGACAAGATTCAAGTAGATATCACTGGGGATATTCCTCATGGGATGAGATCCGGTCAATCGCTTGCCATTGAGATCATTACGGATAGCCTGGATGATGTGCTGTATCTTCCGCAAGGCCAGTATCTGAACGATGGAGGAGGACACTGGGTCTATGTCATCAATGAGGATGGCACGGGCGCAACGCGCAGGGCAGTAAAAATGGGCTTTCGCAATATCCGGGAAGTGGAAGTAGTAGAAGGCCTGAAAGAGGGGGAAGAGGTGATTACGTCCTCATACATAGCGCTTAAGGAAAAAGAAAGCATTCGGATCAGGGAGGCAAGATGATCTGGAAACACATCCTAATGGCATTTCGGCAAATTGGCAGACAACGCTTCAGCTTTGGCATAGCAATCCTGGGCTTGGCGATCAGTTTGGCTGCCTTTGGCCATCTCCTATCATATTCAAGATATTATCTGGATTATGACAAGAACGCAGAGAACCATCGAGAGTGGTATCGCCTGCGATACAGCGAGGTACATCCCGAAATGGGTGAACACGCTTCTGCATCTTTTTTTATCCCTCCTGCCCGCATGTTGTTACGTGACATACCGGAGGTCAAGGATCACATAGTATATTGGCCCAGTGTGATAGCGCTCAACCTCATTTGTGAAGGCAGGTCTTTTCAAATGCAGGAGAGAGTATTTGTCTCAGCCGCTTTTCCTAAGCACTATAAGATGGAGATCATCTATGGGAATCCGGATTCTTTGTTGGCTGATCGGAATGGAATCCTGATTAGCGAGAGCTTTTCCCGGAACTTCTTTGGAGATGTGAACCCTGTGGGCACAAAAGTTTATGTTGGCGAAAACCCTCGCTACTTCATCAGTGGAGTTTTTAAAGAGCTTGATCCCAATCTGCATTTAAGGCATGATCATTATTCACTTTGGTTTCAGGACGATGAGGACAATGGCAGTTCTGAAGACGACTGGTATCTGCGGGGGCATGTGCGGGTGCGGATCCCCGACAAAGAGGACGTCAAGATTGTTCAAAGCAAACTGAATGAGATGCTGGAGCAACACCGCGCGATCATCGGGCATAAAGGTCAATTGCAGGCATATCTTGACCCCATAAGCAAGATTCACTTCCTGACCGGTCTCAAAGATGATGCCCCAACGATGTCCATCACAAGTGTATATACAATTCTTTTGCTATCCTTCATGTTGCTGCTCAGCGCGTTGGTCAATTTCCTGATCATTATCGGCCTATCCTGGAAAAAGCGTGCTGATGAGTTCCATTTCAGGCGTGCTGTGGGTGCCGGCAGAAAAGAGCTCTGGTATCAGCTATTCTGCGAGCATAGTACCTATTTTGCTTTGTCACTTTTGCTCGGCGTGGCTATATACTTGTCCGGTTTGGGGCTTTTTAGCTCATTGATTCAGATAGATGTAAGTAGATATAGTTTATTGACTTTTCCCATTGCATTTTCCACTCTGTTTACATTGCTTGGTCTGGCTATCGTGTCCGGTATGATCATGAGCTATCGCTATTCTGGAGTGTCGTTGGAACAGGATGTCTGGCACAGCATTCATCGTAACCGAGGGATCACGGTCCTGCTCTTTGCTCAGATGTTCATCAGCTTTGCTTTTATTACATTAGCGATATCGATGGCTCTCCATTACAGCTTTATCAGAAACATAGATTGGGGCTGGGACAATAAGAACACGATTCAATACAAATATCTCACAATCAATGATGAAGGCCGACAGAACTACTATGACGGCAGACTCTTAAGAACAAGGATTCGTGAAATACCGGGCGTGACGAAAGAAAGCGTCAGCAACTTTAGTATGATTAGCCAAAGCCTTGATGATCAAAATGGCTTTCATGAAGTCCAGATATACCTGGCTGATGGCAATTTAGAGACCCCGGTATCTTCCTATCTAAGCAGCACTATACCGGATTTTTTTGAAACCAGAGAGATAAAAGTAGTATCCGGAACTATCACTGAGGAAGCTTCAGCATCCCAAGTTGTGGTAAATCAAAGCTTTGCTGATAAGTATTTACGCAATCCTCTGGGAAGCAGATTGCGAATGGCCGGCGATGAGGATGAGACAAACTGGTATGAGGTGGTAGCCGTGGTGGAAGATGCTTGGTTTTTCCCCACTTACCACGAAATGATCCCATTTATCACGATCCTCAAGCCATACGTGATCAAGTATTATCAGATCAGCTGGCAGGAAGGCCGGAAACAGGAAGTATTGCCTGCTCTGAGTGCGCTATTTGCCGATGCTGCCGGCAGCGGAGTGTTTGGCTATTCCGCTTCTGAGCTTGAGCTTGCTCAGGCAGAGTTTTACGCGCAGGACAAAGCTCATAAGGACATTAGCCTGTTCATGGCCATGTTCGTAGCGTTTATTGCGGTCATGGGGATCTATGCGGCTAGTTCTGCCAGCATCCATACGCAAATGAAGGATATCAGCATTCGCAAAGTGTGTGGGGCAGAACTGAGCGATATCATCCGTCTTTATGCAAAGAAGTATTGCTATCTCTATATCGGTTCCGGTCTGGTCGGGATGTATCTGGCGAACAATCTGATCCGGCTTTACAACTCCAGATATGCTAGTGTCCCTGCAGCAAGCCTCCTGGCATAT
>CAZYHL010000214.1:0-3383 GCA_964646795.1 uncultured Syntrophomonadaceae bacterium | reverse complement strand
GGCACACCTCCCCTTGCTTTTTTAGATGACTTTCAGCCGTTAAAAGTTCCCTTTGGGAAAAGATTGTTTTTAACCGCAGACGACCCCGGCTGATCCGGGACCTGACGGTGCCTACGGGAATTTTTAATATTGTTGCAATTTCATCATACCTTAAGCCCTGGAACTCTTTTAACACGAGGGCCTCCCTCTGTTCGAGAGGCAGTTTGTTAAAAGCTTCGTAAACTTCCTGACGCAGCTCTTTCTTTTCAAGTTCAAGCCAAGGGATATCGTTCACGTTGTTTTCCAGCTCCCGCAGCATCTCGCCTTTTTCCGCATAAATAGGATTATCCAAAGAAAAGTGTTTAATCTTTTTTTGCTTACGCAGAAAATCCAGGCATGTATTGTTTGCCAGCCTGTAAATCCAGGTTGAAAATGACGCATTAAAACGAAACCCGGGCAGAAAACGGTAAATACGAATAAAGGTTTCTTGAGTCAAATCCAGAGCATCCTCCCGGTTGCCCGCATAACGCAAGCAAAGGGAATAGACCTTTTTTTCATAACAAAGGACTATCTCCTCAAAAGAACTTTCGTCTCCTTTTAAAAACCGTTTAATCAACTCTGCGTCCGCAACCGCCACGGGTTTCTCTCCTCATTTTGCTTATTATTAATATAACCATACCGGAGTGTCTCAAACAACCTTTTAACCATAATTAAAACATTATTGCTTAATTTTAGAGAATAAGGTCTACGTAGACACCCCGGCAGCAAAGGTACTGGCACTAACCAAGTTGTTAAAAATTAATAGTTTAATAATCCGGCACTATCACTGAGCTAAAACTGCGCCATCAAATCCGCCATCTCAATAGCGCTGATGGCGGCATCCCAGCCTTTGTTCCCCGCTTTGGTGCCGGCCCGCTCGATAGCTTGTTCAATGGTATCACTGGTTATAATGCCGAAAAGCGCCGGTACGCCCGTGTCCAGGCCTACCTTGGCAACACCCTTGGCCACTTCGGCGGCTACGTATTCGAAATGAGGGGTGGCGCCCCTGATAACAACACCCAAACAAATAACGGCGTTGTATTTTCGCGACATGGCCATTTTTTGTGCCGTCAAGGGAATCTCAAAGGCCCCCGGCACCCAGCTTACCTCTATGTCTTCCTCCTTTATTTCGTGTCTTTTCAAAGCATCCAAAGCTCCCGACAGCAGCTTCTGGGATAAAAATTCATTAAACCTGCTGACAACAATGCCAAACCTGTAATCGCGGGCAACAAGCTGTCCTTCAAACACTTTCATCTTTTTTCCTCCTAGCAAATTATTTATTATCTCATTTTTAAATAATGTCCCAGCTTTTCTTTTTTGGTATGCAGATATTTATAGTTGTAAGGTGAAGGGGATATTTCAATTGGCACCCTCTCCACAACCTTAAGCCCGTAACCTTCAAGACCTCTAATTTTCCTGGGGTTATTCGTCAGGAGCCTGATTTCTTTAACTCCCAAATCTACCAGTATTTGCGCTCCGACGCCATAGTCGCGTAAATCAGCTTCATAACCTAAGGCCTCGTTGGCCTCAACGGTATCCTGGCCTTGGTCTTGTAAAGAGTAAGCTTTTATCTTATTCAGCAAACCTATGCCGCGTCCCTCCTGACGCATATAAAGGATTATGCCGCTCCCTTCCTCCTGGATCATCTTCATTGATTGGGTCAGCTGTTTGCCGCAGTCACATCTTAAAGAACCCAGGACATCACCGGTAAGGCATTCGGAATGAACCCTGACTAAGGCAGGCTTATTTTCCTCCACCATACCCTTTATTAACGCTAAATGGGTAAAGGGGTCGATAGAATTCCGATATGCTATCAGCTTATATTCCCCGTATTTTGTAGGCAGCTCGGTTTCCGCTTCTCTCCAGACAAGTTTATCCTTCTTCATGCGATATCTGATTAAATCAGCAATGGTGATAAGCTTCAATTTGAATTTTGCGGCAAACTCAAGCAATTGGGGCACCCGGGCCATGGTCCCGTCTTCATTCATGATTTCACAGAGAACCCCGGCAGGGTAAAGCCCTGCTAACTTAGCCAGGTCAACGGCGGCCTCAGTATGCCCCGCTCTTCTCAGAACCCCGCCATCCTTTGCTCGTAAAGGAAATATGTGCCCCGGACGGGCAAGGTCGCCGGGCTTAGTCTGGGGGGCAACCAATGCTTGCACCGTTTGGGCTCTTTCAAAAGCGGAAATGCCCGTTGTCCCTTGTTTACTATCTACGGAAACCGTAAAGGCGGTAGAATAACCTTCCGTGTTTTCGGCAACCATCAAGGGGAGGCCCAATTCTTCTATTCGTTCCCCCGTGAGGGGCACACAGATTAAACCGCGGCCAAAACGGGCCATAAAATTAATGGCCTCAGGCGTAACTTTTTCCGCGGCGACAATGAGATCCCCTTCGTTTTCCCTGTCTTCATCATCCACAACAACAATCATTTTCCCTGCCTGAAAATCGCTTAAAGCTTCTTCAATCGTATTAAAAGTCATTTTTTTCACCTCTTAAATATATCCTTTTTCCTTTAAATTTGCCAAAGTCAGCCCATCGGCATCATTTTTTGTTTCCATGAATTTTCGCACATACTTGGCTATTATATCCCCTTCCAGGTTTACAAGGTCACCGGTTTTTTTAAAGCCCAGGGTTGTAGCGGCGGCGGTATGAGGAATAATCCCTACACTAAAAGAATCCTGCTTAACGGTAGCAACCGTCAGGCTGATTCCGTCTACCGCAATGGAGCCTTTTGCCACTGTCTGCAGCATAATTTCCCGGGGAGCACTAAAGGAAAAAACAAAAGCATTGCCTTCCCGTGTCCTTGACAATATCCTCCCCGTACCGTCAATATGCCCCGAAACGATGTGGCCGCCAAAACGGCCGTCGGCTTTAAGGGATCGCTCCAGATTAACTTTTTCGTCTGTTTTTAGTAAGTACAAATTGGTTTTGCGCATGGTTTCCGGCATCACGTCTGCTGTAAAAATATTATTTTCAAGCGAGGTTACCGTTAAGCAAACCCCGTTAACAGCCACGCTGTCTCCAACGGCCAGTTCCGCCATGATCAAGTTTCCTCTTATCTTTAAATAAAAGCCTGCCGCTCCGCCGCTTTCCTTTTTAATAACGCTGCCTAACTCTTCTACAAGACCGGTAAACAATTAAGAGGTCCCCCTTCCCTTGAGATACCCGGTAACCAGGATATCTTCCCCAACTCTTATTATCTCGGTTTCCTTCAGCCGCCATGCGCAATCGATAGCAACAATACCTTCCCCCCCAAAGGAGGTAAAGGCTGTCCGGCCGCCAAAGATTACAGGAGCGATAAAACAGTAAAGCTTATCAACAAGGCCGGCTTCCAGCAATGCATAATTTAACGTGCCGCCGGCTTC
>CAZYHL010000213.1:0-3403 GCA_964646795.1 uncultured Syntrophomonadaceae bacterium | reverse complement strand
GTATAAGCGGACAAATTTATCTCCCATTCTTTTTTGATCGGCAAAATTATAATACTTTATTTCAAGAACCAGGAAACAACTGTCCACGCTGTCTCCCACTTTTAAGTCTTTCACAAACTGCTTTTTCTGCATATTATCACCCGCTTAATGTTTCGACATTCATGAACTAATCCCTGCTCTATAATCATAATGTATTCTCTAATTATTATAGCCATAAACCAGTCAAATAGCCTGCCATCAAAAAACAATATGCCCGGATACCCGGGCAAAGGCATGTTCTGTCCCTTTCTTAGCAAGGCAGCTGATATATGAAAAAATGGGCTTAAAGTACCCTTTTATTTTAAATTAAGCTAACCCGGGCCGGGGCATCAGTCCCGCCCTTGCCACTATTTCGGGCACCACTTCTTCCCAGGCTATAGCCATGATATGAACTCCGGCTACCCCCTCAATCTTGCGCACTCTCTCGATGGTTTCAACGCAAATCCTGAGGCCTTCTTCTTTCTTGTCCTCGGCACTCTGCAAACGTTCTACAAGCGCATCAGGCACGATGATACCCGAGACATTATTCTTCATATAGCGCGCCGCTCCCAGAGATTTTAAGGGTATAACTCCGGCCAGGATAGGGATTTTTTTATGAAGCCCGAGTTCTCTTACGCCTTCCATCCAGCGTTCAAAACGGTCTAAGTCAAAAACAGCCTGAGTTTGAATAAAATCGGCGCCGGCAGCAATTTTTTTGGCCAGCCGCTGAATCCTGTATTCAAAGGGGCCGGCAAAAGGATTGGCTGCAGCGCCTATATAAATATCTCCTAAAGGAGCCTCGAGTTTGTCGCCCCCTATAAACACTCCCTCATCCCGCATATTTTTCAATGCCCTGATTAACTGCGTTGAGTCAAGGTCAAAAACTCCTTTGGAACCCGGCTCGTTGCCAAAACTCTGGTGATCCCCCTGCAGGCAAAGAATATTTTTTATCCCCAAGGCCACTGCTCCCAGCACATCGCTTTGGATGGCAATCCTGTTCCTGTCCCGGCAGGTTATCTGGATAATAGGGTCAAGACCCATGTCTATTAATATTTTCCCGCAGGAAATGCTTGCAGTCCTAACAATGGCGGTCTGATTATCCGTTAAGTTAAAGGCATCAACATGGTTTTTCAGTAGTTCCGCATACTGCCGGATCTTTTCCCCTTGGGCGCTTTTGGGAGGTCCGAGTTCACTGGTAACGACAAAATTACCGCTCTCAATCGTTTTTCTTAAGTTGCCTGCCGCCATCTAACCTCACATCCTCCCTTATTATTCTCCTCGGGCCACCGTGATGAGAAGTTGACCAGTTTTTGGGCGGCTTGATTTCAGCCATGGCTGCCAGCCGGTTTGCTTTTTTGAGCCGTTCATATATAAGATGCCAACCGCAGTCCACATCTTTGCTGATTTCACATTTGCCGTCTGAGGATCCGCCGCAGGGCCCGTTCAGCATGCTTTTGGTACAGCGAGTAATTGGGCATATGCCCTGGGTTTCGGCCAAAACGCAGTTGCCGCAGCCCAGGCAGTTTTCCAGCCATACGCCCTGTTCCACAGGATAGCCCATGAACTTGGTATTTAAACCGGGGAGTATTACCATATCGGGCAGTCTTTCCGCCATAGCCTGAACACCAACACCACAGGCCAGGGAAAGGATGACTTCATATGCGCTTAAGCCGTCTCTAATTTCATCAATAAATTCATACTCGCACTGACGTTGAATGGTTTTTACAGCTATTTCCGCTTTTTCCCCCGTATTTTTCCGGTAAAGCCTAAGCGCCGCCGCCGTTTCCTGGGCTTCTTTTTCTCCTCCCGACAGACTGACGGTAACGCAGGTACCGCAGCCCATAACGCAGATTTTCCGGTAAGGTTTTAAATGGTTAATAATTTCCTCCAGTGGCTTTCTTTCTCCTATAATCATTTTTCTCACCTTCCCTTCAATATCCGAAACACATTTTTTTAAGATGTCTGAAGGAGAGACAGCACCTAAATTTGCATTTTATAAACCTCAACATAGGAATCACAATAGATGTCCTTGTTTAAAACAATCCGGGCGGTTGCAACGGCCTCGATAAGTTTACTGTCGCAAGCATCCGCTATCGCGGCATCAAGGCCGCAGGCCATGGCCATCACGGCAAAAGTCCTGTTAATAAGCCCGCGGGTTTTAGTACCCTGGGAAATATTGCTTAACCCTACCACTGTTTGAGGCGAAGGATCCGCCAGCCTTTTAATCTGGCGCAAGGCTTCGAATACTTCCGGACCGTGGTCTTGCCCCACGTTACAGGGAAGCACCAGAGGGTCAATATAGAGGTCCTCCATCGCCAACCCGTAAGCATCGGCCATAGCCACCAACTCCATAGCCAAGGCCACCTTGGCATCGGCATCCTTGGGAATTCCCTGCTCATTCATGGTCAAGCCGATAACAGCGGCGCCGTATGCGGCGGCCAGGGTGAAAACCCACTCCATTTTGGGCAGCTCCGCAGGAACAGAGTTTATCATGGCAGACTTTTTACATATTTTTAAGCCGGCTTCTATAGCATCATAATTAGTTGAATCAAGACATAAAGGCAAGCTGCTTACTTCCTGGGCTGTTTCGACCAGCCACTGCATATCTTCAACCTGATTTTTAGAAGCGGGCCCTGTATTAATATCAAGATAACGGGCGCCGGCTTCCTCCTGCTTGCGAGCCCAAAATTGTACCGCGGCAGGGTTTTTCTCCTTGATGGCATTGCTGATATCTTTAAACATGCCGTTTATTCTTTCACCAATAATGATCATGCTTACTATACCTCCTTTTAGGCCTCATAACTGTTGGATAGCATGAGGTCGGCAATATTCTTCCTGGCCAGCTCAAGGGCTTTGGGATGGCGCATAACTAAGATGTCTACACCGGCCTGGAGCAAAGCGACTGCCGTAGTGGTTTCCCAGAGAATAGCTCTTTCTTCCTGACCTCCCCAGTCGGGAATTTCCTCCTCCAGGGCGCTCGCTTCCTTGGCCCGCCACACTTCGTGACCCACATTGCCAATCATTGGCATCGCCAGCATCTTATCTCCTCCCAGAGCGCCTATGCGGGCCCTTTCCATGATGGAAAAACCATACTCCAAACCATAACCAAGGGAGGCTATGGTCGGGTCAATGACAATCCTGTTGAGGTCCAGCTTCACTTCGTTGATAAGAATGTTCAATTGCTTGCAAATGTTAATATCTATGGGGGATTGAGCGATAAGGTTGTGTTTGTGCACCAGGCAAGCCGCAGCAATAGACTTGTAGTTCTCCTGCGTGGCTACGCCCAGGAGCAAATTCTCCCCGGCTGCCGCTGCCGCTACCGCCGGCATCACCTTATTGTCTTTTTCAGCTTTGCCGCAGCCGATAACGATTAAAGGAACCTTGA
>CAZYHL010000212.1:0-3423 GCA_964646795.1 uncultured Syntrophomonadaceae bacterium | reverse complement strand
TGGTTTATCTTTCATGGTTACACTTGAACCCCTTGGCCTTGATCCAATTACCGAAACTATTGTGATGGAGGAAATCCTTGAGCCTAACCAATTAATTACCCATACCTTTAGCCAGATATTTGATATGAGCTCTTTCGGAGCTTATACGTATAACATAAGTATTGATTTCGTTGATGCCGATCCGGTTAACAATACAAAACAAACAACAGTATTTGCTTATGGTTACCCTGATGTGAGCCTAGGTGACGATATTTATACCCTGGATCCTTTGTCAGTTATCCTTAGTCCTGGATCACAGTATTCAACTTATCTGTGGCAAGATGGAAGTGCAGGGCAAAGTTTTTCTGTGACCTCTGTTTATTCTGGCCAGTATAACGTTACTGTTACTGATGAACATGGATGCCCTGGCTCAGATACTGTTTGGGTATATACATTTGATTTTGAAGTGGAAGCTTTGATTAATCCGTTAGATGCTTGTTCACTATCTGAAAATGAAGCAATTTCAATTAGTATTAAAAACAATGGGCCTGATATTTTTGCAAGTGGCCTGGAATTGCCCCTTACAATTATAATGGATGAAAATATCCTTGCTGAAGAAACCCTTAATGTCAGCGCACAATGGGAACCAGGCCAAAGCATTACGCATACTTTTGTGCCCACTGTGGACCTTTCTCTGATTGGAACTTATAATTTCAAGGCGTATTTTGATTTAAAGGATGCTGATGATACCAATGATACACTTCAGCTTGCAGTGACACATCATGGTTATCCTGTGCCTTTGTTGCCTGAACTTATTGTTACAAATCAACCGGATTCAGTTATCCTTGATCCTGGTTCAGGCTTTACTTCCTATTTATGGAGCACCGGCAGCAGTGATCAAACAATAGCAATAAGCACCTGGGGCTTATATACAGTTACTGTTTCAAATATCTTTGGATGCGTAACCATTGATTCTGTGGTGGTAGAACCTGAACGTTTTGACTTTGGGATGAATGAATTGTTAAGCCCTTACACAAACTGTGAACCTGGAAGTACCTGGCCTGTTGTCCTTCAATTGGTCAACACCGGGAACATGGAAATCCTGGCCGGGTCTTTGCTTTATGTTTCTTATCAGCTTGATGGTGCAACCCCGATTGCACATCAGGTTCCGGTTACTGAATCAATTTTGCCTGGTGGCGCTTTAGAATATTCTTTCCCGCTTGAAATTACCTTGCCTGAGGGTGAATACAATTTCTATATGGGGCTTACCTATGAATTAGATGAGGTTGCTTCCAATAATACACTTACAAGGATTGTCAATGTCTATCCTCCTGCATCCGTTGATCTTGGTCCCGATATTTATACCAATACCCCTGAGGAGGTTATTCTTGATGCAGGTCCTGGTTTTGTTTCTTACCTCTGGCAGGATGGTTCAACAAACCAAACTTTCCAGGTTACCTATCCAACAACCGCTGCTTACTATGTTACTGTGACAAATAGTAATGGATGTGAAGCATCTGATACTGTCTGGGTGGTTACTTTCTCAATTGATGTGGCAAACCTTGTTCAGCCTGTTTCAAATTGTACCTTATCATCTGCTGAGCCTGTTATTGTTGAGCTTATTAATCCTGGCCCTGATACTTTTGAACCGGGATATGAATTCACGCTCTCCTATAAAATGAATATGCTCCCTCTGCGAAACAAGAATATCATTTTAAACAGCCCATGGGGTGTTGGGGAAAGCATGAATGTTACTTTTGATAATACCGAGGACTTGAGCCAAACAGGTTTATACTTGTTTAAAGTATTTACAAGCCTGCAAAACTCAGATACCCTGACCACTATCGTTTATAATGGTGGTATCCCACAGGTTTACCTTGGCCCTGATATCTATACAACAATGCCTGACACCATTGTTCTGGATGCTGGTCCTGGTTTTGAGTCTTATTTATGGCATGATGGTTCTACCGCCCAAACTTTTAATGTTTCCGAGTTTGGGTTCCATTGGGCTCAGGTGACCGATACATACGGTTGCACTAACAGAGATACAATCTACATTGGACTTGAAGATAATATTGCCCTTTGGGATTTCAATAGATCGATCAGGGTTTACCCAAATCCTGCTTTTGAAAAGCTTTATGTTGAATCCGAAGGGATTAAGGGAGAAGCCCTGTTCCAGATTGTTAATATGAATGGACAGCAGGTAATCTTTAAAAAGCTTATTGATGACGATTGGAACAAGCCTCTTGAAATTGATGTCTCTCATCTGACAAGGGGCATTTATATCCTCAATGTATCTTCTAAAAACTGGCATAAAGCAGTCAGGATTAATATCCAATAATACATATTTTAAGGGCGGTGGTTTAATCACCGCCCTTTATTATTTGGATTCGTGTTTTTTGTTCAATAGAAAGATTATCGGTTATCGAGTTGAATACAAAATTAGTGGTTAAATGAGCTTTTCTGTCATTTCCAAAGAATTTGTATTTGCTAATTGGTGTTATATCAGGCCTTAAATGCTTTCTTCGTTTACTAAAATCAAGATTGAACGGGCTGGGAGGAGTGTCTTGTTTTCCTGTATCTTTTCAAAACCTTTTACAGTGCTTCCTTTTTCCTCTATGTCATATTTGGTGGCAACAATTCGCCATCTTCCTTCGGGGATACTGATCCGGATATCTTTATTCCCGGAGTGATAGTAAACAAGGATGTTTTCCCAGGAATCGCCATTTGCATGCCCTTTTATTTGATAACCTATCGTTAGTTCGTTTGGGATTTCAGGAAAGGAAAGATGTTTTTGCATCATTTCTGTACTTGTCATCCTGAATGCAGGATGGTTTTTGCGAAGGGCGATTAATTTTTTGTAATACTGAAAGTTTTCATTGTAGAGCGCTTTATTGCTCCAGATAAGCTGGTTTATTGAATCAGGAAGATTATAGGTATTGTGTTCACCAAACTTAGTCCTTACAATCTCTTCCCCTGCATGAAGAAATGGAACTCCCTGGGAAGTAAGTACAATAGCATTTGCAAGCTTTTGTATGTCAAGCATTTCCTTTTCGGTATAATTGGTGCAGGTAGCTTTAATCTTGTCCCATAGGCAGGGATTGTCATGACAGGTAACGTAAGTAATTGTTTGAAGGGGCGAAAGCGAATATGGTTTTTTTGAATAGTTTACAATCTCATAATTGATTTGCGGGTGTTGGGTGGATGCAACAAGCCCAAAGCGAATGCTTTCTTCCAGGCCTGTTTTACCTGCCATAAAGCCTTTGTCGTGCATATCAGCCCAATGGCCCCTGATAGCGTCCCTGATATCATCTGAAAACACTGCAATACCAGGCATCTGTGCAGCATGGGCTTTTAATGCCCTCTTTTCTGATGGCAGGGGAGAATCTCCGGCAGTCCATCCTTCACCATAGATGAAAATTGTTGTATCAATTTTATTCAGCT
>CAZYHL010000211.1:0-3444 GCA_964646795.1 uncultured Syntrophomonadaceae bacterium | reverse complement strand
GCGGAAGCGATTTCCATGGTAAAACCAAGCCCGTTATCGAAGTAGGCAAATTTGGCATGTTGCAGGAATATGAAGGATATTTGCAGGATAGTCTGCAGAGGTTGTAGTTTATCTGCTGGTCTTCTAAGTCTTCAAAATTCGGTGTTCGGTGTTCCCTGCCTACCGGTCAGGCAGGCTTGTTCGGTATTGGTTTTATTTATTTAAAAGTTTTGCAGTTTGAGATCAGCTATGAGCTGCGAGTTATGAGCTGTGAGCCGCAGGTGCCCTGCTAAGCGAAGTCTGTGACTTCGCTTCATATAAACCATCGTCTCTCGCAGATAAGCGCAGATTTAGCTGATTTCGCAGATCAGTCCCCTGTTCTCGCATGGTTCTTCTCTTGCTAATTACTCACACTCTTGCTGATTCTATTCTACCCCTGCCACTTGTTTATTTGCATTCCGGTTTCTTTTAACTAACTTGCACTTAAACTATAACCAAACAAACTGATAACCCCGGGCGAAAAAGGCCGTTATCGCCACTTTATTGAAACCATAAATCAAAATTGAAATAACAAACCATGAAAAACAATTTTATGCTGCTGTTGCTGCCAATTGTTCTGTTAAGTCAGTGTAAACGGGAAACACCTGTTGAAATTGACCTGGAATACACACCCGGCAAAGTAACCTTGTTTGCAGAAAACACTGTTTCCACAAATCTCTATGAAAGAGATATGGCCATTTCATCCGGGGGTGATGAGATCGTTTTTACGCTTAGCGATTATACGCAAACCAGACATTGTCTGGTTACCATCAAAAAGACCGGTCAAAAATGGGGAACAAAAGAAATCCTGGCTTTTTCCGGACGGTATCACGACCTGGAACCTTTCTTTTCCGCGGATGGCAACCGGCTGTTCTTTGCTTCTGACCGGCCCATAGATTCTGATTCTGCAAGAAGCGACTACAATATCTGGGTTGCTGAAAGAACACCTGACGGATGGGGCGACCCTGAGCCGTTGCCATCAACAATTAATTCATTGAATAATGAGTTTTACCCGGCCGTAAGTAAAAATAACAACCTGTATTTTACCTCCATACGCGAAAACGGAATAGGCAGCGAAGATATCTTCCTGAGCAGGTATGTCGACGGGGCATATACCAACCCCGAGCCTTTGGATACAAACATCAATACAGCTAGTTACGAGTTTAATGCCTATGTCAGTCCCGAAGAAGACCTGTTGGTATTCAGTTCGTACGGAAGACAGGACGACCTGGGTGGAGGGGATTTGTATGTCAGCATTAAGGATGAAAGCGGAAACTGGATGCCTGCGGAAAATATGGGACCGCTGATTAATTCAGCAAACCTGGATTACTGTCCTTTTATCGATTATCCCCGGAGGAATTTTTATTTTACCAGTGATAAGATGTTACCTGCTGATAAAAGAATTGAAACGATTGTAGCATTAGAAACGCTGGCCAACGGTGTTTTAAATGGCATGGGTAATATATACAGGGTACAATTGGATAGTGTTGTATTGAAGTAAGACGTAGGGCGAAATCAGGTTACAATGGCCTCCATGACGCAAGCTACCAATACAGATAACAGATAAATGAAATATTTACGCAGTGCAGCATTGTTTTATTCTGCCAATGTTTTGATATAGTCAGGGGTAACCGGTTCATCTTTAAAGAAATCGCCTTTCCTGCCCTGCGATAATGCCCACCGGTCGATCCACGAGATTCCCCAGTTACCGTATGCAGTTACCGGTGTCTGGTAGGCCGTATCCCGGAGGGCTTCCTCCATGGTTATAAATTCGTATTGGTGTTTACTGAACATGGTTGCCAGCAAACCGACACAGTCGACATTCAACAAGCTGGCATGGAGTAGTAGTATTTGCGGAATATTCCGACCAAACAGGGCTTCGGACTGTTTTTCGTAATATTTCAATTTTGCTTCAATATAATTAACGAAGTCTGTCCTGATACGCCGCATCAATGTTGTGTCGTTTTTTACACTGGCCCTTTTGTATGCCACGGCAAAAAGATAATCATCGTTGTCGATGGTTACCGGAGCAACAGTATAACCGCGTTCTTTTAAAAAATTATCGAGCGAATCGGCTTTCGCTTGTGTATTGCCAACATGCAGGAATGGGTGCCTGAAATAACGGAGCGATTGTCCCTTTTGGGTGAGTATTTGTCTCGAAACGGTTTCTCCTTTAATGATGTCATTAGCATATTCGGCAAAGGAAACCTTGTTGTAATCGGGGTGTGACCAGGTATGGTTGCCCAGTTTCAATCCGCCGTTTATCCAGGTTTTCAGCATATCAACCTGAAAAGGGATGATGGTCGCATCTGTTTTAAACAATTTTTTCTCATTAACAAACCCGATGGCAGGGATATGGTGTTTGTTGAGTGAATAGACCAGATTTTCCATCAACTGTTGCTGGTATTGCGGATCGGTCATTCCATAACTGACCACTGGCAGGTCGTCGAAAGAAAAACAGACCTGACTCTGTTGGGCCAACGAACTGCTTGCCGCAAAAACTAAAATGAATAAAACAATTTGCTTCATTTTCTTGCAAGATAACCGTAATACTTAATATTCCAAACTAAAACCTTCATAGTGCGGAAATGATCCGTATCATGTCATTTACTCGTTCATTGCTTATGATATTTGTACCTTTACGCATGCCAGGGATATTGATAGGTGGCTTTTATCTGGGCTGCTAAACTGGCTGTGTCTGCGTTTTTACCTGTCAATACGTAATAACTGAAAGGCCTGACCTTCCAGGTTCTGTATTGATTGCCAAAATTCCCGCCACTCCAGGGCAGGTTATCGGTGTATAACGAAACAACGGCATCTTAATTAAAATGCAATTTCTTTTTTATGTCATCAAATACGCCTGTATCAAAATAGAATTACCATAATACTTTAAAACCAGGAATTACCAATTAACTTCGCAACCTGAGAGGTTTTTTATTTTTTCAGATAACACTCATAATATGAAATATTTGACCGGATTTTTAATCGCATTATGTTTTACAGGCTGTAACGCTAAAAATGATAGCATCTATAAAGTTCCTGCAGATATTGGAGATGGTCTGGAAATAGCGTCACTTGAAGAACAAAATCTCAACAAAACGCTATTTGACAATTTAAATAAGGACATCTGTAACGGGGTGTATGGAAACATCCACAGTTTACTGGTTATCGTAGACAATAAACTTGTTGTGGAACAATATTACAACGGTTGGAAAGGCGAACAACTTCACTTTCTGGCATCCAACACAAAAAGTTTCAATCCAATCCTCATTGGGATAGCAATAGAACAGGGAAAAATAAAAGGCATCGACCAGCGCATGTTGGATTTTTTTCCTGAGTATGCTCACTTTATGGGTGATTCCTTAAAAAACAAAATAACCCTTCGCCATGCTCAAAGCATCCTCAGCTTTTTAGCACGCTAACGGA
>CAZYHL010000210.1:0-3446 GCA_964646795.1 uncultured Syntrophomonadaceae bacterium | reverse complement strand
ACCACTCATGTCAGAGTTATTGTAGGCGAAATTAATTTTGACGGAACAATTAACATAATCGGTGTTGGGACATGCCCTTCCCAGGGTTTGCGCAAAGGCACTATTGTAGATTTGGACGAAACCATTAATTCGATCAGGGAAACGGTGGAAGAAGCCGAACGCATGGCAGGCCTGGAAGTATCATCAGTTTATTTGGGTATTGTCGGTTCTCAGGTTAGTGTTATCAACAATCGGGGAGTCGTTGCGGTTTCCGGTCAGGATAAGGAGATCAGGGATGAAGACGTTGACAGAGTAATGCAGGCAGCCAGGGTCATTGCTCTTCCTCCTGAAAAGGAAATAATTGACGTACTCCCGCGGGAATTTATTGTTGACGGTTATGACGGTATCAGGGATCCGGTCGGCATGATCGGCGTGCGTCTGGAAGTTGACGCTATGGTAATAACAGGCATGACCTCTTCTATCAGGAACATGTTGCGCTGTGTTAACAGGGCAGGTTTGGAAATTGACGGTCTTGTTCTTAATTCGCTGGCCAACGCGGAAACAGTGCTTTCCAGGGACGAAAGGGAACTGGGTGTTTTTTTGGTAGATATCGGCGGCGGCACAGCTGAAATTGCCATATTCCAGAATGGTACCCTTAAAGATATATCGGTCATACCCGTAGGCGGTGGTTATATAACCAATGATTTGGCCGTTGGCCTCAAAACCACCATTGAGCAAGCCGAGCGTCTCAAGATTCAGCATGGAATGGCTTCCGTTGCTTTGGCAAACAGCGACGTTGAAATCCAGGTGCCAAGCGTAACGGGGAAAGGCAACAATACTGTAACCCAAAGGGATCTTTCCCTTGTTATTGAACCGAGAACCCTGGAAATACTGCAGTTGGTCAGAGAGGAAGCGGAAAAAATGGGTTTTACCGCGCCGCTTGCGGCCGGAGTGGTACTGACCGGCGGAGTATCGCTGATGAAGGGAGTCGCCGAGCTGGCTGAAGTTGTCTTTAATTGTCCGGTGAGAATTGCCCAGCCGGGCTACATAGGCGTGAAAAGCCCGATCTATTCTACGGCTGTGGGTATAATTCACTACGTACAACGCCATCATTTGCTTCCCCAATCAAAAGGAGCAACGCCCCGGGCGTTAAAAGGAGTATTCGCCAGAATATGGGATTGGCTTACAGATTTTTTTGAATAACAATTGGCTGGGCAGAGGAGGAGTTTAAATGATTGAGTTTGATGTGGAAACGGAAGGGTTTGCGCAAATAAAGGTAATAGGTGTTGGCGGCGGAGGCAGTAATGCCGTTAACAGAATGATCGTAGCAGGTTTAAAAGGAGTAGAATTCATTTCAGTAAATACTGATGCCCAGGCACTGTATATATCGGAAGCCGATAAAAAAATCCAAATCGGCAGCAAACTGACCAAAGGTCTGGGAGCCGGGGCAAATCCGGCCATCGGCAAGCAAGCCGCCGAGGAAAGCAAGGAAGATATTGAGGAATCCCTTCAGGGCGGGGATATGGTGTTTATAACTGCCGGCATGGGCGGTGGCACGGGAACGGGGGCTGCTCCTGTGATTGCGCAGATAGCCAAAGAGTGCGGGGCTCTTACCGTTGGCGTTGTCACCAGGCCTTTTAGCTTTGAGGGCCGAAAACGGCAGATTCAGGCTGAAGAAGGCATAAAAGAGTTGAAGGAAAAAGTCGATACCTTGATTGTCATTCCTAATGACAGGCTGCTGCATGTTGTGGAAAAACGCACACCCATTCTGGATGCATTTCGCATTGCTGACGATGTACTCAGGCAGGGTGTTCAAGGTATCTCTGACTTGATTGCCGTACCAGGCTTAATCAACCTTGATTTTGCCGATGTTAAAACCATTATGATGGAAACCGGTTCAGCTTTAATGGGCATCGGTATCGGAAGCGGAGAAAACAGGACGGTTGAGGCAGCAAGTGCTGCTATCTCGAGCCCATTGTTGGAAACATCCATTGAAGGAGCCAGAGGCGTACTTCTAAATATAACGGGCGGCGTTAACCTGGGTCTTTTTGAGGTTAATGAAGCAGCTGATATTGTTGCCGAGGCTGCCGACCCGGAAGCGAATATCATTTTTGGTGCCGTAATTGACGAAAGCATGGGAGAAGAAGTGAGAGTCACAGTAATAGCTACCGGCTTTGATAACGCCGTCCCGAAAGGGAAAATGCGAGAAGAAATGGTCAGAAGCGGTTTTGCCGGCGGCGATTTGGATATTCCCGCCTTTCTCAGGAAGAAGCGTAAAGAATAGCAGTTTTTTAGCTGGTCAAATAATGTTTTTTAAACGCCTTAACGGCGTTTTTTTTATTTATTTATCTTCTCCTTAATGCGACAAACTTCTGGGTGGAATTATTGTATAATCGGAATTAAGCTTTGGAAATAAACATAAATATTTATTGGTTGTCCTAATTTTGTTTTGAGGGGAAAAGCATGTATGTTGATGTTTTGCTGCTGGTCAACTTTTTGTTCAACCTCTTTATCTTGACAGTAACTTCATATCTGTCCCAGCTGGTGAAACCGTTCCGGCGGCTTCTTATGGGAGCTATGCTCGGTTCGCTCTTTTCCCTGACGGTTATTTATACCGTACCGGGAATCCTGTTGAAATTGCTTTTTTCCTTCCTCATGATATTGGCCTCTTTTTGGCCGTTTTCTTTACCCAAAGGCTTAAAAATCTGGGGATTTTTTTACCTGGTTACCTTTTTGACCGGAGGAACAATCCTGGCCTTTGCTTATCTGTTTCAAGGTGAAGTATCATTTTTTCGGGGAGCTTTATGTGTGGCGGATATTACCTATCTCTGTACGGTAGCGGCATTGGCGGTTGTCCTGTTGCTGGTCAGGTCGAGCTGGCTGACCTTTACAGAAACGAAAAGAACTGCCGCCTGGCGCGGCAAAGTAACAATCAGGCATAAAGAAAAAGAGGTACGGCTGGAAGCCTTGATTGATACCGGCAATAAATTAAGAGAGCCGGTTACAGGTATGCCGGTTATTGTAGTTTACTACGGTGAGGTAAAGTCCCTTTTCGAAGATAATATTGACTTGGAGAGAGAAAAAATCGACTCTGCCCGGTTGACGGAACGGCTGATAGAGCATACGGCCCAGGGTATATATATAATTCCCTTTGTGGCGTTAGGCGGAAAAAACGGATTTCTGCCGGGCTTCCGGCCGGAAGAAGTGGCGGTTACCCTGGGGAGTGAGGAAAAAAGATGGCGAAAAGGCCAGGTGATTGTCGGGCTCTCTCCAGAAAAAATCCCGGGGGACGGTTCTTTTGAGGCTTTAGTAAATCCGGGGCTAATCATCTAAGGAGGAGGGAAAGGTTTGCTTTTAAAATACTATCGGAGAACGCTTTTGCTGTTACGGCTTATTATCTTAAGGCTTTTTAAAAAGGCGAAATTATTGGCTGAAATCCTTTATGTGGGAAGCAGCGAAACCCTTCC
>CAZYHL010000209.1:0-3460 GCA_964646795.1 uncultured Syntrophomonadaceae bacterium | reverse complement strand
AATTATGTTATTATGACTTACGGGACAGGCGCTGTGATGGGTGTTCCGGCTCACGACCAGAGGGACTTTCTTTTTGCTCAAAAATACGGCCTTCCCGTCAAGACCGTGATCGTACCGAAAGAAGGCGCTACAGTTGAAGCAGGGTTAAATGCTTATGAAGACTACGGTGTTCTTGTCAACTCTGCAGGCTTTAACGGTTTGACCAGCAAGGAAGCTATCCAAAAAATAACCGATCACTTGGAAGCAAAGGGCGCCGGCAGACACCAAACAACTTACCGACTTAGAGATTGGCTTATTTCCAGGCAGCGTTATTGGGGAGCACCCATCCCTATTGTCTATTGTGATAAATGCGGCACCCAAGCTGTTCCCGAAGCGTTATTGCCTGTTGAGCTTCCTTACGACGTCAAATTCAGGAAGGGAGGAAAATCGCCTCTAGCGGAGCACGCCGGATTCGTCCATACCACCTGCCCCGTATGCGGCGGTCCTGCCCGCAGGGAGACGGATACCATGGACACTTTTATCTGTTCTTCCTGGTATTTTCTGCGTTACTGCAGTCCAGAGGCCAAAGATGTTCCTTTTATGGGGGGGGACGTGGATTACTGGATGCCTGTAGACCAGTATATCGGCGGAATAGAACATGCCATCCTCCACTTGATGTATGCCCGTTTCTTTACTAAAGTCCTTTTTGATGCCGGCCTTATTAAGGTACAGGAGCCTTTTACCCGCCTCCTGGCCCAAGGAATGGTCAACAAGGACGGGACGAAAATGTCCAAATCAAAGGGTAATGTTGTTACGCCCGATGAAATAATCCAAAAATATGGTGCCGACACGGGACGTCTCTTCATCCTTTTTGCCGCGCCGCCGGAAAAAAGCCTGGACTGGAGCGATCAGGGCGTTGAAGGCTGTTTCCGTTTCTTGAAGCGGGTATGGCGGCTGGTACTGGAATATGCCGCCCGGGCAGACTCTAAGCCGGAAGGGCAAGGAGCCGGCCCCATAGGCCCGGCCGAAGAAAAATTAAATTATGACCTGAACCATACCATTAAAAAAGTCACGGAAGATGTGGGAGACAGGTTTAATTTCAATACGGCCATCAGTGCTATTATGGAACTGGTGAATTCCCTCTATGCCTATTTAGGCGAAAAGGAAACGCCCGACAACCGCCTTTTGGGAGAATGTATCCGCAAGCTGATTACTATCCTCTCTCCCTTCGCCCCCCATATTACCGAAGAATTGTGGCACCGGCTGGGAGAGCAGGGAAGCGTTCACCAGCAGCCCTGGCCGGTATATGACCTTGCTGCTCTTGAAGTCACGGAAGTAGAGGTGGTGGTTCAGATTAACGGCAAAGTCCGGGGACGGATTACCGTTCCTGCCGGAATGGCTGAAGAGCAGCTTCTTCAGCTGGCCTCCTCCGAGAAAAAGATTAAGGAATACCTTGATAAAGGAAAAATCAGAAAAGTAATCACTGTTCCTGATAAACTGCTGAATATAGTTGTCAATTAAGCCTGCCGCACAGCCGGCAGTCGGATTGATTAAACCCGCACCCCTTGCAGAGCCAATGGCCTTTAAGGGGTGTTTAAATATTAATATATGACTAAATATAACAAATAATGGCAGGATAATAAAGAATAATCTAGAAATATATGTTTATTAGGGATGCTGTGAGAGGGGATGGTTCGGTATGAAAAATAACGGCAAGGAGTACTTAGGCCCGCTTCTTATATGCCTGGCGGTGTTTCTGGCGTTAGGCTGGCGCTGGTATGCCGTTAACCGCAACCATGAGCCGGAACTGTTAGTTGAAAAGGCGGCTGAAAAAGAAGAACCCACAGAAAATGCCTCTATCAGGGTTCACGTGGCCGGAGCTGTTGCAACGCCCGGTGTTTATACCCTGCCGGAGGGCTCCCGGGCTTTGGAAGCCGTAGCGGCGGCAGGCGGAGCCCTGCCGGAGGCAGATCAACATGCTTTCAATCTGGCACAACCTTTGTATGACGGCCAGCGGATAGAGATTCCTTTTATCCCCGGTAACGAAAACAATAATATGCCGGCTGCCGGCGGCGGACTTGTTAACCTCAATACGGCCTCCCAAGCCGCACTGGAAAACCTGCCCGGCATCGGTCCTGTCCGGGCAGCCCAAATCATAACATACCGGGAACAAAAGGGCTGGTTTAGAAGTGTAGACGAGCTGGCCGATGTCCCCGGCATAGGGCCGAAACTCCTCTCTTCTTTGCGGAGCTTGGTGACGGTATATTAAAAAAACCTGCAACTGCGGCTTCGGTTTAAAAAAGTTGTTATTGGAAAAGGACTCCTTGGAAGCAAAAGAGAATAATTAATAAGTTATAGAGGATATAATGTTTGAGGAGGTTTATGATGAAGAAGCCCACCCGTATCGTAGTTATTATAATAGCTGTACTTTTTCTGTCCCTGGTATTGGCCGGCCTCTACCTGGATTACTTGTGGTTTGCCAATCTGGGCTACGGTTCATTATATGTTACCCTTATTACTAACCAGTATATCTTGAGGTTCCTGGCTTTTTTAGTTTTCTTCCTTTTTCTTTTCGCAAACCTGTTCTATGCCAGGCAGACAGTAATCGATATGTCCAATTTAGCCCTCAGGCAGGCCTTGATGAATACGCCTATGGGTAACTTAATTTCCGGACGGAAACTGACACTTATTTTTGCCGTTGTCTCCTTGTTTTTAAGTTTTTTAATTACCGGTTACACCGGTCAGCATTGGTTTGCCGCCCGCCAGTTTTTAGCCGCTCAGCCTTTTGGCATAGCCGACCCCATCTTTGGCAAGGATGCGGCTTTTTATGTATTTTCCCTTCCTTTCCTGCGTTTTCTCTACGAATACTTTTTCGGTATGGTTCTGACCGCAACATTATTGATTGCGGCTCTATATTTTTTCACTTCCCCGCCTGAATACGCCTTTAAAAAATTGAACTTTCTTTATGAAGGCAGAGGGCAGCTTTCCTTTTTGCTTGCCGCCTTGTTTTTTTTAAAAGCCTGGAGTTACCGCCTGGCTTCCCTGGGGCTGGTTCATTCCCCGCGGGGGGTAGCCGCAGGGGCAAGCTATACAGATATCCATGCCCAGCTGCCGGCAAACAATATCTTGACCGTTTTAGCCCTGGCTTCCGCCCTTGCCCTGTTAGCCAATATATTCATCAAAAAACCCAGGCTAATCATCTTTTCGGTAGCGGGCCTCACCGCTGCTTCGCTGCTCCTGGGTTCCATTTATCCCGCCGTTGTTCAGAAACTGCAAGTAGAGCCCAATGAGTTTACCCGGGAGGAAGAATATATCCGCTATAACATTGACTTTACCCGGCAGGCTTTCGGCTTGGATAACATTGTTTCGAAGGATTTCCCCGCTGCGAATACCCTAACGGCGGCAGGGCTTATGGACAACCAGGGGATAATCAATAATATCCGTCTTTGGGATTACCGTCCCCTTCAGGAAACTTTTAACC
>CAZYHL010000208.1:0-3467 GCA_964646795.1 uncultured Syntrophomonadaceae bacterium | reverse complement strand
TATCCGGAACTGGACCTCTTTATTCTTCTGATAGATGAACGGCCTGAAGAAGTAACGGATATGCAACGGTCTGTAAAGGCGGAAGTTGTCAGCTCAACCTTTGATGAGCGTCCTGAAAACCATATCCGCATAACGGAACTGGTACTGGAGAGGGTCCAGCGCCTGGTAGAGCACGGCAGGGACGTGGTCTTACTTTTAGACAGTATCACCCGCTTGACACGAGCTTATAACCTGGTCATCCCCCCCAGCGGCCGCACTCTTTCGGGCGGGATCGATCCCGCCGCCTTTTACCGTCCGAAAAAGTTTTTCGGTTCCGCCCGCAAGGTAGAGGAGGGCGGGAGCCTGACTATTTTAGCGACAGCCCTGATAGACACCGGCAGCAGGATGGATGATATTATCTACGAAGAGTTTAAGGGAACCGGCAACCTTGAACTTCATCTGGACAGGAAACTATCAGAAAAAAGGGTCTTTCCAGCCCTTGACATCAATCGTTCCAGCACGAGGCGGGAAGAGTTGCTTATCCCTTCCAACCGGTTGGATCTTATGTGGGCGTTACGAAAAGCCATGGCCAATACTGCGCCCGGTGAATTTTTGGAATTGATGCTGGATCGGCTGAAAAAAACTAAAAACAATGAGGCCTTTTTACAAAATCTCCACAATTTGTAAAACAATTTTCAGCTAAATGTATAATTATATTGGCAGGTGGTAACACTACCTCATGATTTTAACAAATGACCATTAGAGGTGAAAATCATGAGAAAAAAGGCTATTAAACCTGCGGTTGCCGCCCTGGCCTTCTTGTTATGCCTGAATATCACAAGCAGGGCATTTGCGGTTGATTCCTTTGCTTTTACTCCTTCATATTTCCGGGAGCTGCTTGACTTTTTGTCCCGGGAGGGCAGCGAGGCCGTGAGTGAAGCAGAGGAAGGCGGGTTAACCTACCAGGTAGAGCCGGGGGATACCCTTACGGCCATAGCCAACCGCTACGGCACAACCGTAGAAAATTTGGCCGGTATAAACGGCATTAAAAACCCCAACTTCATTAAGGTTGGCCAGAGCTTGAAAGTATCCCTGCCGAAAGAAATTAATCATATATTGTCACGAGGCGAAACACTGTCCCGGTTAGCAAGGGCATACGGCACCGATTTGCAAGATATTATTGCTGTCAATGAGGTAATGGACCCTACCCGTTTGCCGGTCGGCATGGAAATTACCATCCCTAACCCGACGGCTATGCCGGCACCGCAGATAGCTGTAATGATTGCCGACAGGTCTACCACCGCTGTTGTCTCAAAGGAGGACGGCTGGCAGTGTATATGGCCGTTAAAGGGGGTTATTACTTCCACCTTCGGGGAGCCTCGCAGAGGTGAACCTCACCGCGGGCTTGACATCGCCGCCCCCACAGGAACCCCCGTGAAAGCCATCCATGCCGGCACCGTGACCCGGGCTCTAAAAACGCCGGGATACGGACTAATGGTTAAATTAGACCACGGTGGGGGGTATGAATCCTTGTATGCCCATGCTTCAAAACTTTTGGTCGGCGAAGGCCAACAAGTAGCCCAGGGGCAGGAAATAATACTGGTAGGCAAGACAGGCGATGCTACCGGCCCCCACCTTCACCTGGAAATAATCTACAAGGGGAAAAGAGTTAACCCTCTCGGAAAGCTCCCCGCCCGCTAAGCAGAAAAGAACTGTTAAGGGTTACGCGGGAAGAAAACCGGAAAAATACCCTTGCATCCGCCTCTTTCCTGTGGTATTATAACTATTGCGGATTTTAGCGCAGGAAAGAGGTGTAAAACATGAAAGAAAAGATACATCCCCAATATAAAAAAACCACGGTAACATGTGCCTGCGGCCAGACCTTTGAAACAGGTTCAACCAAAGAGAATCTAAAAGTAGAAATTTGTTCAAACTGCCATCCTTTTTTTACCGGTAAGCAGAAGTTCGTCGATAGTGGCGGCCGTGTCGAAAGATTCAAGAAAAAATACGGTCTGAAGTAAAAGAAAAAGCAGAGCAGTGCGGCTCTGTTTTTTTGTAATAGAGTCTATAGAGGCAGTAATGCCTGTAAATTGGAAGGGGGTGTCCTGGTGAGTGAAGGGAAAGTCGCGGTGGGCGGTCAAGCTGTTTTAGAAGGGGTAATGATGCGCCAGCGCAGTACCCTGGCTATTGCCGTGCGCAAACCGTCGAAAGAGATAATTTTATACCGGGAAACTCTGCAATCGGCAGCGGACAGACTACCCCTGCTAAAATTGCCGGTGCTTCGAGGGGTAGTGTCCTTTATTGAAATGCTTGTTACCGGGACCCGTTCTCTCATGTATTCCGCTAATTGTGCTCTTGAAGAAGAGGAAGAAGAATTATCCCCCCTCCAGCTTGCCTTAATGGTCTTCTTTTCCCTTGCTGTGGGCATTGCCGTTTTTATGCTTTTGCCGACGGTGATTATGCATTTTATCCAGAGCTATCTGCCGCAAAAAACATTCCTTTTAAATCTGGGCGAAGGGATGTTTCGGCTGCTTATTCTTTTCGGCTATATTGTCAGCATTGCCAGGATGCCGGATGTGCGCCGGGTTTTTCAATACCATGGTGCCGAGCACAAGTCGGTTCACTGTTACGAAGCGGGGAAAGATTTGACGGTTAATAACGCACGGTGTTACAGCACTCTGCACCCTCGCTGCGGCACAGCCTTTTTGCTTATCGTTGTTTTTGTCAGCATTCTGCTGTTTTCTTTATTTTCCTGGCGTTCCTTGTTTCAACGCTTAGCCCTTAGGCTTTTGTTTCTGCCTTTGGTAGCAGGCCTTGCTTATGAAATAATCAAGCTGGCAGGGAAGAGAAGCCAAAACCCTATTTTCAGGGTGCTTATAGCTCCGGGCTTATTGATGCAAAAATTAACGACGGCGGAACCTGATGACGAGCAGCTGGAAGTGGCGCTAAAGGCTCTTAAGGCCGTCCTTGGTTTTGATAATACGGAAATCAACGGCGGAAGGGACGATTCCCATGCTGGATAAACTCCAAAGCATAGAAGACAGGTTTCTTGAGTTGGAAAAGTTGATTAGTGACCCGCAAGTAATAAGCCACATGGAAGAATGGCGGCGTTATACAAAAGAACATGCCAGAATTAAGGATGCCGTGGAAGCTTACCGACAATACAAAAAGGTGGTTCAAGAGCTGGACGGCGCCCAGGAATTGCTGAATGACAGCGTTGATGAGGAAATGGCCCAATTTTTGAAAGAGGAAATTCAATCCCTTTCACTAGCTAAAGATAAGCTAAACGATAAGCTGCACGTATTGCTTATACCTCGAGATCCCAACGATGAGAAAAGTGTTATCATGGAAATCAGGAGCGGGGCTGGCGGTGACGAGGCAGCCCTTTTTGCAGGTGTCCTTTTCCGGATGTATTCCCGTTTTGCCGAACGTCAAGGTTGGAGAATCGAAATAATAGTTTCTCACGCTACTGATATCGGCGGGTTTAA
>CAZYHL010000207.1:0-3515 GCA_964646795.1 uncultured Syntrophomonadaceae bacterium | reverse complement strand
CCTGCTACTTCTAAGGCTGCATCAGGATCTGTTACCCCGATACCGACATTACCAGAGTCTAGAATGGTCATCGAAATATTATCGCTTTGATTTTTAAAATACAGGGGAGCTGAAGTTCCATGTGTCTTAATATAATTGCCCGATCCGACTGAGTTTGATCCACCTATTTCAATCCCTCTTTGAGCACCGTCGAGTCTCATAAATCTGGCAACAGTATCCGTCGTCGAAACAACATGAAGAGTTGTCTGGGGAGTTGTAGTCCCAATCCCTACATATCCACTCCCATTTCTTGGCATTAAAGATATGTCTCCTGTTGTTGATCCTCCAATGGTTAGGGTATTATTTCTTAAACCCTGTATTGTCCCAGCTACCCCAAGGCTTAATCCTGTTCCTGTTGCAGTTGCAGATATAGATGCAGTTCCAGAGAGCAACAGACCTCCATAGAAACTACCTGTTTCAGATGATATATTTTGAATTGCATGGTTGGTCCCTAAGACATTAACAGCAATCGCATCGGTAGATCCTACGGTAGGGTTGTAAGCTAGATCACTTAGAGTGATTGTTCCTGTATCAATTGACTTTCGTGTTACATAAATTCCTAAAATATTAATATCTGAATTGAGGTACAAATCTAGATAGCCGGCTGCACCTTCATTAGAAACCCTTACTTGCTCTACTCTTGGGAAGTTATATTTCGAGTTTTGAAGAACAATTATGTTATTTCCAACGCCATAAGATCCTTGGGTAATTAAAAGCGTTGTTTCGTTATGGTCATTTGTTCCTCGTGAATATATTTTTACTTCATATGTTCCCCTTCCTCCTCCAAAAGATGCTGCTCGATACCAACCAGTTCCATTTGATGTAACAGTTGAGATATCATAGCTTTTATAATCGTTATAGTAATTTCCAGTGAATTTTCCAGTTCCAGATACATTTAGATTTGCAGAGATTGTGGCTATTCCTCCAGATGGCGTAAGCGATAGATATCCCATCTGATCTGTTTTGATATCTGTATACTTAGTTGTGTCAGAAGAAAGTCTTAATTGTGTTGCACCGACTCCTCTTAGGACATCAAGCATTGCGCCAGGATTAGTTGTTCCTATTCCTACATTACCTCCATTGAAATATGAGGCTCCTGTTGGTGTTATGAACACTTGTTTATTTGTATATCCATCATAAAGACTTAAATTAGCTCCACCAGTTGTTCCATCTCTTAAAATTTCAGCTCTTATGTTTGCGTCTCCGTTGTATGTCATACGGAAGCCCCCAGTATAATCAGTGTTGTTAAGCGCAATAGTTAATAATTTTGCTGGATTCGTCGTCCCAATACCTAAATTACCAGTTCCAAGGTTAAACCAAGCGTTTTGATTATTAGTTCCCGGTACATGAAAGTAGGCAGAGGTAGAGGAAGTACTGCCAATATTTAATGCATCTGTTAAATTAGTTGGGAATAATGCACCTAAAGATCTTTGCCAATATCCCTGAGTTCCTGTTGTACCACCAATAATATTATTAACATAGAGTGTATCCCATCTCTTATCTAAAGCTCCTAAGCTATATGAACTATCCATACTTGGATTAAAGTCACCGGAAAGAGTTGCTATTTCACCGTTTGGAGCAAGAGAGAGATAACCCATCTGATCTGTTTTGATATCAGAATATACAGAACCATCTGTAGAGGTTAATCTTAATTGAGTTGTTCCAGCGCCTGCTAAAACATCCAGTTTTGCATCTGGTCCCGTTGTGCCGATACCAAGGTTACCATTTATGATTCTCATTCTTTCTGCGCCACCTATATCAAAAGTCATGTATCCAGATCCTCCATTGCTTACTAGTTGAAATTCATTAGATGTTGTTGAAGCGTATCCTACATATCCCTGTGGGCTATTGTCGGGATTATAAAATATTATTTGTCTTGCATTGTTCGTTGTTCCTCCTCCCATGTAAAGGTTTTGTAGGATAGTTTCGTTGCCAGTTACTTTGAGGGCTCCAGAAATAGTTGTGTCTCCGCCAGAAGGGGTAATATTTAGATCGCCAATTTGATCGGTTTTAAAGTCTGTATATACAGATCCGTCAGTAGAACTAAGTCTTAATTGTGTTCCACCTGCTCCTGATAGAACATCCAGTTTTGCGTCAGGACCGGTTGTACCGATACCAACATTGCCAGCTTTTGATAATACTAGTTGATTAGAATTAAACGTGGTAGCAGAAGAAGCAGCATTTAAAATTAAATCTCCACCTCCGGCATTTCTTTTTAATGCTTTTATTTCCCCAATATAATAATTATTTGATAGTGTTCCAGCATCGTAACCAAATTTAATGCCATTATAAACATCATCAGCAGCCATAGGAGAAGTGATTCTTAGCCCATAATTATTATCTTCTACTCTAACATCTAGTTTCGCCCCTGGAGATGTTGTCCCAATTCCAACATTACCTCCTAATGGTTGAATAAGAACATTTCCTTTAGTAGAGCTTCTTGAACTGTCTAGGGTTAAATCAGTAGAAGCATTATTTCCTCCATAAAAAGAACTTGCGGTTATAGTTGAGTAAGCTGTTCCATTTGCGTTTAGGATATCTAATCTATTGTTTCTAACTTTAATAGTAGTTCTATCGATTGATCCGATTGAATCATAAATTGCAGTTCCTGTACCTGATGTTCCAAATTGAATTCCTTTTCCATCGTATAAGCTAACATTTCCACCCCAGCCGTTAGTAGGCATGACGATTAAGTTTCCTGAAACTGAAGCGGTAACCTGGTTATTGGCAATTCCTGTTACCGAGAACAGGGCAGAGGATGTTGCACTGGAGCCTAATAGTAAATCATTACTAAGGTTTGCAGGATATAGCGCACCAAGACCTCTTTGCCAATATCCAAGAGCGCCTGTTCCTATAATATTATTGGCATAAACAGTGTTAAATGGTAAGCTTTCTGTTCCAAGGCTTCTTGTTCCTGCAACATCTGGTGCTATGTCTCCACCTACTTGTAGTTTAAATTGTGGATTTTCTACATTTGAGCCAATACCAATGTTTCCGCTTTCAAGTATTGTTAAATGTTTTGTAGTTCCGACTTCAAAGTAAATATTATTTGCTCCTCCTGTTACATCATTTCTAAAAGTTAATGAAGGCTGGATGGCTCCATCGTTTGAGATAAGGTAAGGATCAATTACTGCAGCTGTTATTTTTCCTGTTCCATTAGGTCCAACAATTATGTCTCCATTGTTTTCAATGATAAACTGGGTAACACCGGATTTAGAAGCAACTAAAAGATTAGCTTCTGAATTGCTACTTAATTGATCAATAACTACAGCTGCATTTCCAAGGCTGTTTTTGCTTATATGTAGTCCTGTTGCAGCCAATGGAGAAGCTGTTCCTATTCCAACAGTTCCAACAGTTGTTAAAGAAGTTGAGGTTGCTGCAGGATCTAAGAAATAACTGGTATTATCTATATCATATAATGACGCACCATACATAGAACCGGTGTTGGTTAGATAAAATTTAGTTGCTCCGGAAAC
>CAZYHL010000206.1:0-3517 GCA_964646795.1 uncultured Syntrophomonadaceae bacterium | reverse complement strand
ATTACCACACATTGGACAATAAACAGAACCTAATTTAATAGCCGCTTCACAACACAATTTTTTATTATTAGAATTAGAAACGTAGTTAGGATTATCTTTATTCTTAGCTCTTTCACTATCCTTTAATAATTCATTAATAACTTCGTTACGTAACACATCACTAACATGTTCCATAATTAATCCTTAATAATTATTTTACAATCACCATATAAACTTTTCCAAACATTTTCATTCATATCCTTTAAACTTGTAGAACCTATCTGATTAGTTGTAGCTGGAAAGTATGTCCACAAATCATCATTCCAACCATATTGAGGGTTTTTTCTATATATGATTTCACTTGTAGTTTTTAATTTTTCAACTAATACTTTTGTGTTTGGATTCTTTTCAAGCTTAGCTATCAATTCTTCTTTCATTCCTAGATTAAGATAGTCATAGATATTAAAATCATCTATCTTTACAAATTTAGTAATCATATAATCCAACACCGATAGATTATCAACTTCAATCTTACTGTCTTTAATTATATCTAAAAACTTACTAATTATATCAAAACTAGATTCCAAACTTTCTTTTAGTTGTTCATCTTCAGCCATTGACGTCTCCGGCATCTGAACCTCAAACAAAGTAGGATCTGGATCATAACCACGATACGACAATTCAAATTGACACATTCGTTTAATACCTTCGCGTATAGCACGTTGTAACCGTCTGCTAGTACGTGCAAAACGAATATCAATCTTTTCTAAAGCTTGACTGCCTAACGCACCTGTAGCTTGTTCAGTAAAACCACCCAACAACGCCAACGGAATACGCAAAGAACTAGCCAACTGATTTGTAAATAATTCTACATCTGCAATCCATTTAATATCGGGTTTACCACCAATTTCTTCAACTTCCAAATCCCCAACATTGCCCCAAACCGGAACAATAACATCTTCCAAAGCACCTAATGGATTAAACTTACTATCAAAAAATCCTGTAGTTCCTGTTCCTGTAGTATTATTTAAAGCTCTGGCACGTTTAAGAATACTAATATACATATCAATAATTGACATAACACCATCTGTATTAGTACCATCTACTTTAATTTTATACAGATACTTTAATGTTCCACGACAAACCCTAGCCATCATTAAACTATCTTCAACCAAACGTAATTTTTGATAAGAATGCAAAGCATTGTTTAATACAGAAGTTCCATACTTAGTAGTCATCTTTCGCTCATCCGGCGTCATAAAATTAACAGTTCTTAATTCTGAATAACCCGGATCAGAGTGCATAGGACGTCGCAATTTAGACCCAAGAATACGAAAATGAACGTACTGCCACGGTGGAGATAATTTATTATCAGAACTTTGTTGACCAATTGGAGTTTCAAAAAACCCAATAAGCCTACCATTTTTATCAAGGCGACTTACATTAATTGGATTAAAATTATCTTCTAATGAATAAACTCCAGTTCCAGCATTACCATTTACTTTTACAAAACAATCACCATAAGTAGCTGTAGTCCAAGCCCAATCAAATATCTTTTCTTCAATACATACTTTATCCAACAAATCGTTTAATAGATTAGTGTACTTTGCTTCTTTAGACGTAACCCAAACAGTACCATTATGAAATGAAGAATATGTAGTACACGTATCAGCATACAACTCCAAAGCAGATTGTATCATCCAATGAGTTAAAGAAGTTTCAATAGCTCTATATGTAGTTAGCCTATCATAAGTTATCTTACTAGCTTCAAATAATGACTGAGACATATCTCCGGACGATAGTCCGGTTTTAAAGAGTAAAGATAATTCCTCTTTAGTTAAATTGCCTTGCAGTGTTTGAGTAGATACTACACTTGGTTTAGGAAACAATTTTTGTAACAAGACACCGGGATTAAACACTATTTTATACCTTCATATTCTACTAATAATTATAGGGAATTAACCCTAAAGTTAAAAATCACTCATAGAATAGATAAATAACCAGAAGCAATTACTGTACTTACTATCTTCTTACATTTGTTTTTCATAACATGTGTAGGGATATTAAACATCCTACCTAACACTGGATAACTCGCACCACGAAATACCCTATAAACAAATATCTTTAATTCATCATCACTAACTATTTTATTTAATAATAAATTAGTAAATATGCTTTTTAAATCTTCTTCAAAGTCTACACTTTCAAAATCTTCATAATAAAAATCCTCACTAGCAACATACTCAACCTCTTTACGATTTTTAAATTGTTGCCTAAACTCTGATTTTATATAAGCAAATATTCTATCTATTATTCTATAAGTGGTTTCATCAACAGTAGTTGTTTGAATAGCCTTCTCAATACCTAAAAGAGCTGTATTGTACTTTTCTTGATCATCTATTTGTTTATAAAACGGAAATTGTTTTTCAAGATTATTAATATAATTACAAACTAAGTAATCAACCCTTTTTATTATTCCATAAAAATAATTATGGTCGTGTGTTTGTTGATAAAGAATTGCCAGTTCTTTAACCTTCTCGTGAATTATCTTTGGTTTATCTATAGACATTTTTTCATTATTTCAAGAAAATCACTCTTGTCTTTTGTTAATGTTTTTACTTCTTCTTTAGGAGGCTTTTTGTCATTAGCAATTAAATCAATCCACCACGGTTTATCTAAACTTTGTTCGTTGGCTTTGTTTATATGTGATACTATTCTGTTTATTTCTTCTGGTGTAGCCGTTTGTTTTACCTTACTTAGTGCTCTAAAAACAGAACCAACAACACCATCGGCCACATCTTTAGAACCTTTAACTACCAGCTCTCGTAAATTATCAGACTCAAAATAAACCTTTTTAACTTTATCAGGATGATCGATCTTGCCAGCATTTCTATCATCTTCCAGATTTATTAATTCAAAATGTAAAAATTCGTGACGATGAAATACCCATCTTTTTTCAAATACCAAACTACGAAACGTATAATAAGGCTCTGGAGATTTGTCCAATGACAAGTACTCTGTTTTAATACCGGCTCGTTCTAGCAACTGCCTAGTATCGGCAGATAACAAATTTAAATCAGAACTAAATTCTATATTATATCCCTTGTCTCTTAACGCTAAAACCAATCGACGTATTTGAAATAAAGGTATCTGATCTCCAGACTTACCTTTTATTCTCATAGCAAAATCAGTTTCAATAACAGGTACTTGTTTAGGTACAATAGTACCATCTGCGTTTTGACTTTGAATAATTACCCATTTAGATATGCCTGACATTCCTAAACCTAAACAATCACCATCTCCAGAATAAGAAATATCAACATGTATAAATCGTGGTGATGATTTTGGATTTCTTATTTTTGAAAAATCAATATAATTTACTAAATCATCTTTACTATCTAATCCTATTTCTATAGTCTTAACTGTTACAGGATCAATCTTTTCATCATCATAACAATCATTAATAAATTTTTCAGACGGAAACAGTTTAGAAGTTCTAATTGATTTAATACTAACACCGGCAATATCGCGTAACGAT
>CAZYHL010000205.1:2054-3518 GCA_964646795.1 uncultured Syntrophomonadaceae bacterium | reverse complement strand
CCTGTCCCTGGAGGTCTGCACGGCAGATGCACCCGTATCATATCCCAGTTACCTGAGAAGGTGTTATTACTGCTATTAGAAGGGCTGTACTATTTACGAAAAGGAGGCCCTTTTTAGAGTTGAAATTATTGCGGAAAAATTGACCTAATACCCGTTACCAGCTTATAATATAAGTATAAGGCGGGTGACGCAGAAATGAATCTTCCCTTCGGCAGTATATTGCTCCGGCTTTTTCTGGCCGTTGTTTTCGGCGGCCTGGTGGGGTATGAACGGGAACGCCACGGGCGTCCTGCGGGGCTTAGAACTCATATCCTCGTATGCCTCGGCTCTACCTTGATTATGATGGTTTCCGCCTATGGATTTATGGACGAATCCTTTCACCGTCTGGCGGACCCTTCCAGGATAGCGGCCCAGGTGGTAAGCGGAGTGGGTTTTCTCGGAGCAGGCACTATTTTAAGACAGGGAATGAACATCAGGGGCTTAACTACTGCGGCCAGCTTATGGGTAGTGGCGGGGATAGGCCTGGCTGTGGGCATTGGCTTCTACGAAGGGGCCCTGGTAACTACTGTCCTCGTTATAACCTGCCTTTACCTGTTGGCAGCGGTTGAGAAATTCATTGTTCCAAGCCATAACGTTGTCAATATGGATATCATTGTGGCAGATGAACCGGGTATTATCGGCAAAATCGGAAGCATCTTGGGCGAAAAAGGTATCAACATTACGAGAATTAATTTAAGCGAACCCGAGTACCAGGAAATCTATAGTGCTGATATAATCGCAATGGAACTAATGCTTAAACTTCCACCCAACCTTAAAATTGATGAATTGCTGGGCAGCCTGATGGAACAAGATAAAGTGCTGGAGATAAACTGGCGGGGAGACAACACTTATTACCGCCGCAGAAAACCAGTATGTTGACAGAATAAAAAATATATTATAAAGATTTCTGCCACAGTGGAAGAGCCGGCATAATAATAGAGCCGGCTCTTAATACATTAAAACAGATAGCAGCTTTCTTTTCGGATGTTGAGCCTGCTCCGGTTATAAAGTTTGGAGATAACGCCAATATTGCCACAGGGTATCAGGTTAATGACGATAGTATATTATGATGCTGCGGCGGTTATAATCGTTTTGCCTGAAATTTTTTTAAAACATTTCTCCGGGGCGTATAGTCTTTGTAAAGGGCCTTGCTTGTCTTTGGTTGTGGTGAAACAGTTTAAAAATAAGAGGAAGAGGAAAAAATACTTAGGCAACCTTTACCTGGGGCTATTTTTCGTCATTGACGCCCTTAAAACGGTATTGTCAAAGCAGGCAGATTGTGGTTTAATATTATTAAGGTCAGATAAGGTCAGGGACGAGGAGGGGTTTTGTGCATAATTTGGCAGAAAAAATAGAAGCATATTTTTTGCGGCTTTTATCCGCCAGTCCCCACAGGCATATTGATTTGAGCAGGAGAGAAGTAGC
>CAZYHL010000205.1:0-1954 GCA_964646795.1 uncultured Syntrophomonadaceae bacterium | reverse complement strand
CAGGAATGTAAAAAGAGGCCGGCAACGGTCCATTTAACCAAAATAATCAATAATATTAAACAGGAACGGCACTTATGCGAGGTCTGTGCCAGAGAGGCTGAAGACATAGGCATTTCCATGGAGCCGAAATTTTCTTTTCATCATCTTTTAACGGGGCTTTTAGGCGCGGAAGGTGCCTTTTATCCCGGGGGGGAAGCCGGAGGTTACAAAGGTGATGCACAATGCAAGAACTGCAGCCTTACTTATCCTCAATTCCGGCAAATTGGACGCCTTGGCTGCAGCCAATGTTACGATGCCTTCGGGAGCTACCTGACACCCCTTTTAAAAAGGATTCATGGCAGCAGCCGCCATAACGGCAAACTTCCTCACCGAATCGGGGATACTGTTCGTTTGAAGAAGCAGGCTGCCCAGCTGCGGGAAAAATTGCAGCAAAAAATAGCCCGGGAAGAATTTGAAGAGGCTGCCCGTATAAGGGACGAAATCCGCATGCTGGAAAAAAGAGTTTCTGGAGGGGAATGACAATGGACGGTATAACCGATAAGATATGCAGCAAATGGATGGAAGGGAAAGGGCCTGAAGCGGAAATAGTAATCAGCAGCCGGATCCGCTTAGCCCGCAATATTGAAAACTATCCTTTTCCTTATCTTTCTAGTGATTCTCAGGCGGAAGAAGTCCTGGACATGGTCTGGAAGGTGCTGCAAAAAGGCTCTGACAAGATGTCCTTGATTAAGATTAGCGAGCTGGAACCGTTGGAGAGGGAAGTACTGGTGGAAAAACATCTTATCAGCCCCCTTCTGGTAAAAGAATCCAGAAACAGTGCCGTTGTCATTGGAGAAGACGAGAGTATCAGCATAATGATAAATGAAGAGGATCACTTGAGAATCCAGTGTCTTTTCCCCGGTTTGCAGTTGGATAAAGCTTGGGAAGCGGCCAACGGCTGGGATGACTTGCTGGAAAAACAAATTAAATACGCTTTTCATGAAGAGCTGGGTTATTTAACAGCCTGTCCGACCAATGTCGGAACAGGCATGAGGGCTTCTGTTATGGTACACTTGCCCGGGCTGGTTATTACCAAACAGATTAACAGAATCCTTGCGGCTATTTCTCAAGTCGGGCTGGCAGTGCGGGGGTTTTACGGTGAAGGTACGGAAATTGTCGGCAACATTGTCCAGATTTCCAACCAGATAACCTTGGGACAGTCGGAAGGCGAGATTCTCCAGAATTTATACGGGGTAACCTGTCAGATTATCGAACAGGAAAAACGAGCCAGGCAGATTCTCTTGAATGAAGGAAGAGACCAGCTGGCCGACAGGGCAGGCAGAGCTTACGGTATCCTGGCTAATTCCCGGCTCATTAAATCAGAGGAAGCGATGCGGCTTTTATCCGATTTCCGCTTAGGTAATGACTTGAGGCTTGTTGACAAGCTTCTGTCCCTTGATATTATGAATGAATTGTTGGTTTTTACCGGCCCGGCAGTTCTGCAGAAACTTGCAGGCAAGAAGCTGCCGCCCCAGGAAAGAGACTTGATCCGGGCCAGGGTTTTGAGAGAAAAATTGGCTCAAAAATAAGCCGGGAAAAGTGATTTGAGATTGGTTGAGTAAAAAAAGTTAGGGGTGATGATAAATGTTTATGTTCGGCAGATTCACGGAAAGAGCTCAGAAAGTTTTAGTTCTGGCCCAGGAAGAAGCCCATAACTTGAATCATAACTATATTGGCACAGAGCACTTATTGTTGGGATTGATTCGGGAAGGGGAGGGAATAGCCTACCGGGTGCTGGAAGCTTTGAACGTTGATATCGGGGCAATTAGGAAAGAACTTAGCATGGTGTTGGGAAAAGGTGAGACACCAAACGCTAAATTAAGCTATACGCCCCGGGCTAAAAAGATTATTGAACTGGCAATAGAAGAAGGCAGGAACTTGGGCCATAATTATGTAGGCACAGAGCATCTTCTTT
>CAZYHL010000204.1:0-3526 GCA_964646795.1 uncultured Syntrophomonadaceae bacterium | reverse complement strand
CCCTGGTTCGCGACCATGCCGGAAGGGTTGCAGGAATTTGCCGAATCGGGTGACGACGAAATAGAATTCTGGACGGTGAATCCCGAATCACATAAGGCGTATCTCATGGTGGCTAAACGGAAAAAGAGCGAAACGATCAGCGTTCAGGGTGTTGAGGAAAACGCCGTGAAGATCCGGGTTACGGCTTCCGGTGTTCCGGCTCTGTTCTTCAGCATGAGTTTCTGGTTCCGGGAAACGGATGCTGTTTTCCTGAAATACGAAGGCAAGGCGGGTGGTCCCGGTTCTGCCGATATAACGACTGAATTGCTGCAAAAGGAGCGTTGATATGAAACGGGTTCTGATAATTGGCGCCGGTATGGCCGGTCTTTCTGCGGGAATTCACGCGCAGGCCAACGGCTATGATACGGAGATCTTTGAAATGCACACCATTCCCGGCGGATTGTGTACCTCATGGAAGCGCGGAAGTTATCTCATTGACGGATGCATTCACTGGCTCTGTGGTTCTTCGGGCAAGGGACTGCTCGGAAAGTTCCTTGATGAAGTGGGCATCCTGAAGGGAAGAGCATTCTTCAACCATGAAGAGCTGACCCGGATAGAAACAGGCCTGGACAACGACCGGCGCATGTTTATCGCGTATACGGATCATACCCGTTTGAACCGGCACCTCAAGGAACTGTCACCCGAAGACGCCGGGGAAATAGATCGCTTTACCGCCCTGATAGAGAAATTTATCGATTTCCCGGTGGGAACCGATAAACCGCAGGAACTGTGGAAGGTCGGGGACTATGTGTCGTTCATGAAAAATATAAAGCCTTTCATGAAAGAGTTTCGCGTATACGGTTCGCTGACTGTTGGCGAGTACGCGAACCGGTTTGCCAGCGTTCACATCCGGGAAGGACTGGAAAGCATTCTGGACATGCCCGATTTTTCTTTCTTTGCCCTGCTCATGATGCTTGGCTGGCACTCCAGCGGAAACGCCGGGTACCCGTTGGGAGGATCCTTGCCGGTTGCGAAGGTCATGGAAGAAAGATACCTGGGTATGGGTGGACGGATACGTTATGGCGCCCGTGTGGAAAAAATAATCGTTGAAAAAAAACGTGCGGCTGGTATCCGTCTTGCAGACGGCACAGAGTACCGGGGCGATCAAATCATCTCCTGCGCGGACGGCGCTTCCACCATTTACCGCATGCTCGACGGGAAGTATACCAGCCGGAAACTTGACCGGTACTATCGCGAGTTGCCGCTCTTCAATTCCCTGTTCTGCCTGTCTCTCGGGATTAATCGGGATTTACGAAGCGAACCGGGAATATCAGTACGCTGTCTCGCGACACCGATAGTTCTTGAGGGGACAGAGTATCGGAAAATCGGTATAAAGCATTATTGTCAGGACCCTGCCATGGCGCCTGAAGGAAAGAGTCTGGTTGAAATCATGTATCCGTCGGACTATGACTACTGGAAGAATCTTTCGGCGGACAGGAAAAGCTATGATAATGAAAAAAAGCGGATCGCCGCGACATTGATCGATGCCCTGGAACAAATACATCCGGGCATCTCGAAAGACATCGAAATGACCGATACCGCTACACCGGTTACCTGGGAACGGTACACGGGGAACCGGCGGGGAACCTTTGAGGGCTGGTTTATCAATCCCGATACCATGAAAATCATAATGCCCAAAACGCTGCCCGGCCTTAAAAACTTCTGGATGGCGGGTCAATGGGTGCAGCCCGGCGGAGGAATTGTTACGTGCATAAAATCAGGACGTGATATCGTGTACCGGTTGTGTGCCGCTGACCGAAAACCGTTTAATGCTCCGGCGGATTCAGTGAATCGGGTGTGATTCTCTTTCATGCTCCAGGAGCCGTGCCTTGATGTCGAGCCCGCCGCCGAAACCGGTGAGGGAGCCGTCTGCGCCGACCACCCGGTGGCAGGGGATGATGATGGGTACCGGGTTCCGGTTGCAGGCTCCGCCGACGGCCCGCGCGGCCCCCGGACGGCCGATTGTCCGGGCAATCTCACCGTACGTCCGGCGTTCACCCCAGGGAATCGCGGCAACGGTTTCCCATACCGACAGTTGAAAGGGGGTGCCGGAAAGCCGGACCGGAACAGAAAAAATCCGCAAATCCCCGGCGAACCACGCGTCGAGTTCCGAGCACACGGTTTCAAGTAAGGCCGTTTTGCGCGGGATCGCGGCGCCAACGGGAAAAACCGGCGGAGTCAGTCTGCCGAATCCCAGAAAGGCAACTCCGGATTCAACCGCTGCAATGGTCAGCGTACCTGCGGGGGAGTCAAAGTAGGTGAAGCTGCATGCATCGTTCATGTGTCAACTATACGATGCTTTGCGAAATAATCCCAGACAAAATGATGCCATCGTTATCATCAAATTCGACCTGATAACCCTTTCATGATATACTGGCAGGAATTCAGGAGATATTCGGATGAAAAAACTGTTGCTGCCATTTATTGCTGTTCTTGTTGTCCTGACCGGATGCATTACCATCGGGCCGGATACCGATAAGGATAAAGATACCCCTGCTTTTCCGCTTACGGTAGAGCAGTATGAACAGCTTGAAGCGTACCGGAAAATCAACCGCGAAATTGATGTTGATGATTTCGTCGATTATGAACAACCGATACGGTACATCAATCCGTATACCCAGGCGTATGAGGGATACCGCATACTGCGGCTTTTCGGCCTTCACCGGACATTGACCCTGCCTGCCCGCCATGAGTGCATACGGGCCCTGTACAGCGCTGTTCCGGCCCGGCTGGTAGTCGGAGCTCCAGTCCGGAATATCATTATTCCCGGGTGGTTTACCGGTGGTGATCCCCTTATTTTACATGTATCGCAGGCCTATACTCCGTCGCAGCAGCCGGTCATTGTCGTATTGGCCAACACCGCTTCCGGAATAAGAAAGCACGGATATTCGGTAATACAGCGCCTTGATCCGGCTGTTGACTATCCCCGGTTTGTAGATACCGGAACGAGTTATGCCGTCATAGCAAACGAACAGTATGCAACCGTTCTTTTTCCCGACGGACGGGTGAGCGCCTCTTCCGCGATCGGACAGCTGCTGCCCTCTTTTGAAGAAATGACAGACGCCCGTATGGTCATAAATCTGACTGATGCCTATTTGCGTGATGAAAATACTGAAAATGACGCTGCGGTCGTTGAACCGCTTCTCGGCATAGCCGGCGATGAAAACGCTGAAGCTCTATACCGGGTACACGCACGGCTCCAGTTGTTCATGTATCACCTCTTTCAGGGAGACCTGGAGCGGGCGGAACGGACGGCCCGGGAAGCGAAAGACTTTCTGCTGTCCCTTGACGAAGATTTCTCCGGAAACGGGACCGACGAACTTGTTCTTGAGGATGCTCCCGCGATCCTCAGGATTGCCCGCGCGCTTGAAAGCGGCGATGATGATTTTGTACGCTGATCCATCGGCCTTGTCCCGGCTCTGAAAAATCCGTATACTGAACATCCGTAATCCGGATTTCAAGGAGTTTTTACGTGGACGTTAGAGTA
>CAZYHL010000203.1:0-3541 GCA_964646795.1 uncultured Syntrophomonadaceae bacterium | reverse complement strand
GCCGTTACCTCGTATTCCAGCAGGCCGTTATCTCCTTGAGCGAAGCTGACGCTTTTAATCTGGTTCGCCACCTTGGTTACCGCCGTACCAATCACCAGTTCCAGCTCGTCGTTACGCAGCTGGAAGACATACCTTTCACCGGCCGTGTCATAATATTCAATTTTCTTCCCGCCCTCTAAGATATTAAAAGACTTTGCCCACCGCAGCCCATTGCTAATTCTGTCCGCCGCCAGGCGCGCGTTCTGCTGCAGCTCCATGTTAAGGCTACTGCGATAATATAGCCGGTAGCCGAAAGTATAAAAAAGAAGAACGGTGCAAACTATAACGCCCGTCAAGCTCATCGTTGCCAGAAGCTCGATTAGGGTTAACCCCTTTAACTTTTCCCCTGTTCTTACCCCTTTCATCCTGACCGCCCTTAACCCTTTCATCCTGTATCCAACCCTTCCGCAAGATAAACAGCCAGCAACCGTTTCCGTTCCCTGCCGCGGTGCCACGTAACGGTTACTTCCAGGAGCAACAGCTCCGGGGTATAAGAAATACCTGCCACAAGATACTCCTCTGTAACCAGGGTTAAGGAATATGTTATATTGTATTTCCCTTCCTGTATCTCTCCGCTTTTATAGCTGTTGCCGCTTCCCACCAATTCACGCAGCTCCGCGTAATCCCTGGCTTTTATTTTTTCCAGTTCCCCCTGGGCCAAGGCGGCTGCCGCAGTACTCTCCGCAGCGCTAATAACCTTGTCGTAGCCGCTTAAAAACAGCGTCGACAGGGATATTATCAAGAGCCCGGCAAGGGCCAGGGAAACCAAAACCTCAACCAAAGAAAAACCTTTGTACCTTGCCGTCCACTTCATTATCTTTCTCCTCCAGGTGGGTTCGTTAGCAAGATATACGATTAAAATTAGTAAGAGAATAAATGAGAAAACTATTAAAGAAAAAACATTTCGCCGTAAGACTTTTGTTTCTTCGGTTCAAAACAGGGTATACATGAAAAAGGATATCAGCTCTTTCCCCCAAATCAGGGACACCATTACACCCGCACTCAGAAAAGGCCCAAAGGGCAGCGGGTCGGAAAGTTTTTTAAACTTAAGTAATACTAACGCTATCCCGAAGACGGCTCCCGCAAGAACGCTCAGATAAAACGCTAACCCGGTCAAAACAGGCCCGAGGTATAAACCCAGCAAAGCCATGAGGTAGACGTCGCCCCGGCCCAGCCCCCCTCTGCTGGCCAGTTCGATCAGGAACAGAACCCCGCCTCCCGCCAAGCCGGAGGCAATAGACTGGAAGAGATTGACTCCGGGTGAAAGATACTGCCACAAAGGCCAAAACACCAGTAACAGAAGCAAGGGTATGCCGGGAATGATTTTTTCTTTAATGTCTCTAAAGGAGATATAGCCGAGCATTAAGCCTAAAAAAGCTATTTTCCCGTATTCCGGCATCCTGTTATTCCGGCTTCAAAGGCGATACAGCGCCATCCTCAAGTAATGTGTAATAAACGCCTTCACGGTTCCAGGGATCGCGGGGAACTCCCTGCAGGTATTCTAAGAGCCCTCCCGCATAATCCTCGTCTAAAACACCGGGAGCCGGCCAGCTGCCTTTCTCCAGGTAATATATTTCGGCAGCGTTCCTGATAACATTGACATTGCTGCCATCAGCCTTTATCCTCGCTCCGTCCAAGATGTTTAAATAGCGGGGGATGGCAATAACCGAAAGCAAACCGATAATAGCTAGAACTACCAGCAGTTCTATTAAGGTAAACCCTTTTCTTTTATAACGATTGCCCTTAAATTTCAGCATATCGATACCTCCAAAGGTTTATTTCCTAACTTATATGGTAAAAAATATCCGTTAAAGGAATTATCAGCGACAGCGCAATCCCTCCAATCATAAAGGCGAGAACGAGAATCAATACGGGTTCGACAAGGGAACCCAGCCTTTTAACGTAATAATCCGCTTCGGCCTCGTAATAAGCGGCTATTTTCAGCAGCATTGCGTCCATCATTCCCGTTTCCTCCCCAACCTTAATCATCTCTAATGCCGTCTGGGGAAACAGCGTGCTGGCTTCGAGGGGTTCCGTCAAAGACCGTCCCTGCCGGACTGCTTCTTTCGCATCCCTTAAAACCGCCGCATAGCTGTTGCCCGGGCACACCCCCGCAGCCAGGTCGATAGATGTCAGCAAATCGACACCACTATGTAAAAGCATCCCTAAGTTGCCGGCAAAACGAGCGGTTGTCAGCTTTCTATACAAGGAGCCGGCAACAGGTGTTTTTAGCAGCCAGCTGTCCCTATAAATGCCGGGAAGTATATGCCTTGCAGCTAATAAAAGTAGTCCGGCAAAGAAGATAATAAACAGCCAGTTACGCTTCAGCGCCTCTCCTATAGCCACCAGACAGCGGGTAAACAGCGGCATATCCATCCCCAGGCCGAGGAAAATATGTTTAAAGGAAGGCAGCACCTGTATAAGCAAAAACAAGGCAACCAGCAAGGACGTAGCCAGGACAAAGGCCGGGTAAGTAACGGAAGTCTTTATTTTTTCCTGCAACCCATACTCTCTCTCAAAATGCGCCGCCAGCTTGTTCATCACGCCGGGCAGGGTCCCCCCTTCCTCTCCCGATTTTACGGTGTTAGTCATTACCGGAGGGAATACATGCCTGTTTGCTGCAAAGGCTGATGACAAACTGTTCCCTGCTTCAATTCTTTCAATGACACCGCTTAAAGCCTCACTGATGGCGGCACATTCCTTTTGTCCCGCCAGAATACGCAGAGCCTTGATAATCGGTATGCCTGCTTCAAGCAAGATAGAGAACTGGCGGCAAAAGACCATCAAATCCTTTTTAGTTGTTTTTTGCACCGGCTTAACCCGCGAAAGAAACCCTAAGAACTTCCGCAACAGTTGTAATTCCCTCCGATACAAGGCGCATACCATCCTCTTGAAGCGTTACCATTCCTCTGCTCTTCGCTTCCTCGGCCAGGCCTTTTGCCTGGCAATCTGAGATGATATGCTCTTTTAATAAATTTGTGAGACGCATTACCTCATGGATCGCAACACGGCCTTTGTACCCTGTTTGGTTGCAGTTAGGACAGCCGCTTCCCTGATAAACTGTGCCGGCAGCAAGAAAAGGCAGGTATTGCTTCAGCCGCATCTCCTCGTCTCTTTTTAAGCTCGTCTTAATTTTGCATTCAGGACAAATCACTCTCACCAGCCGCTGGGCCACCACACCCACAAGAGCCGCCGCTATCAGGTACCCTTCCACCTTCATGTCAAGGAGCCTGGTTACGGCCCCCGGGGCATCATTAGTATGCAAAGTGGAAAACACCAGGTGCCCCGTTAATGCCGCCCTGACGGCGATATCGGCAGTTTTTTCATCCCTGATTTCACCAATCATGATAACGTTGGGGTCTTGCCGCAGGATGGTCCTCAAAGCATCGCTGAAATCGAAGCCGATTCTCGGGTTTACCTGGACCTGGTTGATTCCTTCCAGATGATATTCCACCGGATCTTCAACCGTAACAATATTTTTTTCGCCGGAGTTCAGGTAGTT
>CAZYHL010000202.1:0-3546 GCA_964646795.1 uncultured Syntrophomonadaceae bacterium | reverse complement strand
CGGTCAAAAATATGAGGCAGCTCCTCCTGATTAATTCCCTGGCCGTCATCCGTTACAACGATATAAATCCGGCTAACAGTCTGATGACAAGAAATAGTAATCTTGCTTCGGGCATAACGGATAGCGTTGGAAATAAGATTTGAAAAAGCGCGAGACATCTGTTTTTCATCACAAATAAAACAGACCGGTTCTTGATCAAATATAAACTCAAGCTCAAGGCCCCGCTGCACGGCCGTATTTCTCTGGCGCTCGGAACAATTGGAAAGCAACTCCCGCAAATCACATTCTGTGAGCTGATCGTGCTTTGACAGACTATCCAAACGAGACAAACAAAGCAAGTCTTCCACCAATTCGCCAAGCCGGTCGGTTTCGTTTATAATAACCCGGCTGGACTTATTTTTTTCCAGGATGCCGTGTTCTATGCCCTCGGCACTGGAACGGATAGCCTGTAAAGGGGTCCTAAACTCGTGGGATACGTTTTGGAAAAAGGTTTTTTGTTCTTTATCGTAAGCATGAAGCTGAGCGGCGGCTTTATTCATACTCTCTGCCAAATCAGCCAGCTCGGCTTCCCGGTAATCGGCTCTGCTTGTTGAAAAGTCTCCATGTCCGAGCCGCATGGCAAATTGCGTCAATTCCCTGATAGGACGGGCAATTATACCCGACAGGAAAGCAGCAATCCCTACGGCCAGGATCCCTGCCAAGCCCATCACGGCCAGGAGCACAGTATTAATGCGATCGGCAAAGGAGGAAATGGCCGTCATATCAACATAATATAAAAAATAAGCTAAATCACTTAAGCCGGCAACAGGGATACCTACAGATATGAGGTAATACTCTTTGCCGGAGGCATTAACCCTTAGGATTTCAGTACTTTGAAGGTCCGACTGTTCCCTTTCCATCTGAGTTACCAGGGCATATATATCGTCATGGTTCTGCATGAAAGCCATTTCCGGATAGGGATAAAGCAAATCGTAATCATAAGAAATGATGATGCCCTGGGCGCTGCCTACAGGGCTTCGGGGAAACCTGCGCATGTCAGGTAATAATTCAAACCTGGCCCCCGGCGTCATTGGGCCTATATTGAGGACAAACTGGTCAGCACTTTTTTCATGATGAATATACTGCATCACATCCCGGAGCTGTTCATTGACACTGTTTCTGATATGCTCCCGCACCAATATATTAAAAACAGCCAAAACAATCAGCAATAATACCGCAATAAAGGAAAGCATGATTAGAAGGATTCTCGTCCGAATGCTAATTCTACACTTATTCATTGGCTTCCTCCGCTTTGAGGCGAAAGCCATAACCCCAGACGGTATCAATAACAGCGTTGCTGCCTTTTAATTTTTTACGCAGTCTTCTTACCGTATCATCCGAAGCCCTCGTTTCCACATTGCTGCTGTAACCCCAAACTTTGATAAGCAGTTCCTCCCTGGAGACCGCTCTTTCCTTGTTGGCGACGAGATAGGCCAGCAGGTTAAACTCATTTGGTGTCAGCTCTAAAGGAACCCCTTTAAGTAAAACGGTTTTACCGCTCAAATCAATCCATAAATCTGCAAAAGAAAGAACTCTGCCGGTGTTTTCTTCGTTTTCCTGCCGGTCGAGCTCAATCCTGCGGAAGATGGCCTTAACCCTCATCACCAGTGAGATGGCGGAAAAGGGCTTAGTAAAATAATCATCGCTGCCCAGATTAATACCGGTGGCATAATCCATGTCGCTGTCTCTGGCCGTCAGCATGATAATGGGTACAGTACTGAGCTTGCGCAACTCCTTACATACGGCAAAGCCAGAGGAACCCGGCATCATAACGTCCAAGATCACGAGGTCGCATTGTTTTTGCCGGAATTGTGCCAATAATAAATCCCCGTCCTCAAAAGCTTCAACACGATACCCTTCGCTCTCCAGGAAGGATTTGACGACATCCCTAATATTTTCTTCGTCATCAGCCAGATAAATTAATTTTCGCATAACCCTGCCTCCCTCTCCCGCACAATAATTGTAAACGAATTTAAAAAAGAAATCTACGCATATGTGCAAGAATTCTGCCGCAAATCTGCGGCAATAAGCTAAAATTTGCCAGGATACGGCGCTTTACACTCACAGCAAAAGCAAGCCAATAGTTATCAATATATCGCTAAAATTATACTATTTGTGATAATGTACATTGATATACATAGTACTTTAGATTATACTTAGAGCGTGAGGTGAATATTTTGCTCGAATCTAGCATAAGCAGTGATTTAATCCGCGGTAACATCGACACCATAATCCTTCGCGTTTTAATTGAAGGCGACAATTACGGCTATGAGATTATAAAAACAATTGCTAAAAACAGTAACGGCAGATATGTGTTAAAAGAACCCTCCCTATATACCAGCCTAAAGCGGCTTGAAACGCAAAAACTGATAGAATCCTACTGGGGAAACGAAAGCCAGGGCGGCAGACGTAAATATTATACGATCACACCAAAGGGACGCATAACCTATAGTAATAATCTTGCGGCCTGGAAAAGCGCTAAAGAGCTGATTGATAAATTAATTGAATCACAGGGGGATTAAAACCATGAATAAATTGGAAAGCCATGTTGAGCAGCTGTTTGCAAAACATAAAAAGAATAAGGATAATATAGAGCTGAAAGCTGAAATATTAAGTAATCTTGAAGCAAAAGTTGCTGATTTAAGAGAAAATGGGATGGAAGAGAGCCTAGCTATTGATACAGCTATCAACGATATGGATAATCTTGATTTCTTAACTGCTGCCGAGAAAGATATAAACAGAAAAAAATGCTATGCTGTTTTTAAATACGGTATTCTCCTAATTCTTTTTATCTACTGCTCAAACATAGCCTGTCATTACATAAGGTATAACAATGCTCTAAAATTGAGTACACCAATTGAGGCTGATTTTAGGGCTGATATTAAGGAATTCAAGGAAAATCGAAAGATGATCAATTTTAATTACACGGAAATAATGAGTATTGAAAATATAGATTTAAATGCTTTGGATTTAAAATCTATTTTAACTGTTTTCTATAATACTTTAAATATACCTGCAGCTAATGTTGTTTTTGAGGAGTATTCGCTTTTAAAGAATAACGAAGACAGCCGGGAGGAGGATGGCTCGGTGTCTATGAGAATAACACCCAAAGCTGTCGTTTATGCTCCCCATGAAAATAAAACCTACTACAAAATAGCCTATGCAATTAAAATCAATAAGCCTTTCTTATGGCAGGGGCAAGACAGCTTTATCTTTAAAATTAATGAATTTAATTATTTTTTCGGGTACTCAAAATATCACTATCTTTCCGAGCACGGCGAAAGAATTTATGATTATAGTTCCAAGGATTTCATGCCGGCCAAAAGATTTCCTAACAGTGATTTGCAGTTAGCCTTTGCCGTCAGGCGAAAAATTAACGGCATTAATTATTATCTCGAAGGGATCTCAGGGGTTATAATCATAGAGGAAACCCACTTAAAAGACTTATTTACCTACAGCCAGTATACCCATAAAGGAATTTTGAGAAGTAAGGCAGCCTCAAAGCTC
>CAZYHL010000201.1:0-3569 GCA_964646795.1 uncultured Syntrophomonadaceae bacterium | reverse complement strand
TTTAAGGGTTCCCGTGATTTATTGGACAGAAGGAATAAAAGAACCTGTATCGCTTTTTGGTAAAGTAAGCAGACCGCTAAGAACTATTTTTATAAGAAACTCGCGTTCAATAATTGTTCCAGGCCGATTATCAGAGAATTATGTTCTTAGTTTAGGTGCTGATTCAAAAAAGATTTTTAGAGCCCCAAACGCTATAGATAATGATTTGTTTATTCAAAAATTCAAAGAATGTAAAGTTAATTCTTTACAATTAAAAACTAAATTAGGTTTTAAAGATAAAACTCTCATTTTTTGTATAGGTCAATTGATTGAACGAAAAGGTATAGCCTATCTTTTAAATGCTTATGCAAAGATAAAAAAAGAATGTCCTAACACGGCCCTATTGATTTTGGGAAGTGGTTCATTAGAACCTACTCTGCTGAAACTTGCCAATTACTTAAAGCTTCATGACTTCAAAATTATTCAGTCTGGTTCGAAATTAAAAGAAATAGTAACCTTGTATTCTATTGCTGACCTTTTTATTTTGCCAACTTTGGAAGATGTTTGGGGTTTTGTTATAAATGAGGCCATGGTATGTGGATTGCCTGTTGTATCAACAGACGCTTCCCAAGCTGCCCTAGATATGATTGATTCAGGTAAAAATGGGTATATTGTTAAACCGCGATCTTCTGAGGAGTTATATTGTGCTATTAAATTTATGCTCTGTAATCCTGTACTTATGAGTAAAATGGGTGATACATCAAAAGAAAAAGTTACAACTGACTTCAGTGTTATTCAGATGAAGAATGGCTTTCTATCTGCAATAGCGTATAGTTTAAAACAAAAAAATCCGTAGCTCTGTTAACTAAGTAATATGTTCAGTGTTTTAAATGATGAATGTTTTCTTGAAGCATACCTTACTTTTTAATTATTTATTCACTCCCTCCAAATTTCTGAAAATCCTGATTTTTTCGGAAACAAATTTCAAGAAGGGCTCTTTGAATTAAAGTCTCTATAATAATCGTTAATTATAATGGAGCGCCTTTTCTACAAAAACTACTTCTTTCTTTAAATAACCAAACATTTAGAGATTTTGAAGTTATTATTGTAGATAATGCATCTACTGACGAAAGTCTGGCCGTTATCCAGTCTGTTCGTAAAACTGTTTCTTTAGAATTAAATATTGTTGAGCTCAAGGCAAACTGCGGTTTCGCAGAGGGTAATAACATTGGGCTCAGTATTGCTAAAGGTGAGTATATTGGGTTATTAAACAATGACACCTATGTTCTAACTGATTGGCTCGAACATTTGGTGTTCACACTCAATTCAGATAATTCTATTGGTATATGTCAAAGTTTGATACTAAATAAACGAAATAGTAGATGGGTTTATGGTAATTTTTTCGGTGTTTATGGAAAAAACTCTAATAGTCACCCCTTTAGAATAAACCAAGGTGTCTTTGAGGGTCATTTTTACGCTTCTGGTACCGCTTTACTTTTACGTAAAAGTGTGATTGAAGTTTTAGGTTATTTATTTGATGAGAAACAATTTACTGCTGATTTAGATTTGAGTTGGCGCGTTCGTCTACAGGGATATAGGGTAGTAACTAATGTCAAATCGATATGTATACATTTTCAAGGGCACTCTTCACGGCTAGTTCTGAAAAATAAATTGAACACCTCTTATGTTGTATTCAAAGATGCCCTTAGAACATTTCTTAGAAATTATTCTACGAAGAGTTTATTCAAAAGATTTCCTTTATTTCTAAGCTTCTTATTATTATTGTCTTTACTACAGACCATAGTATTTAAAGCCCCTGCAGTTTTTTCTCTGATTAGAGCAGTAGTGTTAAACCTATGCTCTTTTAAAAGCACTTGGTATAGTCATCTTATGATTCAATCTACTCGTAAGATATCTGATAAAAATCTGGAGATGAGTATGTTGCCTTATCCCTCTGAGCTATTTTTCTTTAGGCTTAAAGTTATATCTATTTATAACAGGCCCCGAAATGAATCTTTTTAAAGAAGTAAATCAAAATCACAATTATTTATAAAAACAAAATATACAATTCTATATAGATATTCTAAAGTTGTAATGACGTGGTATTTAGAATTGTTTCTAATATTTAAAATCTCAAAAATAACGATATACTTTTATAAAACCAACTAGCTACAACAGAAAAGTATTCGATTAATAATGAGGATTTAATAACAAATATCTAAACATTAGTTAAATGTGATGGTAAATGGTTAACCAATACAGATAACACTTTTATAGGCTATGCTTCAAGGTACCCTTTAAATAGGGTAGTGGATGGAAATAAAATCCTGCTATTCAGCATTTTTTAAAGTGGTTTTCTTTCTAGATACTTTCTATCTATATCCCAAACGGGTACTTGACGGTGCGATTGCCGATGAGTCGGATTATCAGGGAAAACTGATTATTCGATTGGATTATTTAACTGCTCATTTTTGGACTTGATAACAACTTCTTGTACAGATGGCTTACCTGTTAAAACACTCTCTTTTCCGATTTATCTCATGATTATCTGCTATCTTTTAATTATGAAGTTTATTTTAATACGGTATATGCGGTGGTCACAACATTATCTTTTGAGAAATGTACGCATCTTTAAAGCACTTCAGCAAGAGCTAAATTATATGAAAAAGACAATGTTTATCCAGTAACGAACTTGCTAACTTCCTTTGGCTTAAAAAAATAAAAGAGGAAAAAAGAAACAAATAGTTATCCAATAGGAAATTCTAAAAACTAAAAAAATGAAATCAAACCGAGGTTGAGGTGTATGGGTGTTTGGACCCTATATGTTCAGTCGTAGAAAAAAATTTGCGATATTCAAAATATCCGGCCTGTCTTAACTTAGATGCTTTAATAACAGCCCTTTGTACCATATTATGAGTGCATATCACAACCAAGACGCACCAATCAAATAAATTTATCAAAACACCAAGCGCCAATACTACCTCAAAGAAAATGGAAAACGAAATATAAAAAGAGTAAAAATCGGGCAGACCACCAACTATACAAATGCCTGCACTACCATCACATTTTTTCTGAAACCATTCACTACACTCCATAACAATTATCTGCCATGAAGAACTCATGAGAATAAGCAACTTATAGTTGAAAATAAACAGAATCCCATCCATAGAAAAAAATCACCAGCCATCACGTGATACTATCAGCAGACTTATTTAGGATATGACTGAACAAGCAGAACAAATCAATAGAACTCTTCTTTGCAAGTTTAACCTTGGGTGGTACAAGTTGGGTGAGCTTTGGACAACGATTAGAGAAACAGAAAAAAATTAATCCTAACAAACCATTTCAAACTCAAGAAGGTAGTATATACCTCTATACATCCGACAAAATGTATTCATGCATTTTTTTACTTTTGCAGTTGATAAATCGTCGCAAGTAACATACAGTCAAAATTGTTGATATCTTTTATAATGCAACAGCCTTTGAAAGCATTATCTGTTAATTTTTTTATGCATGCGTAAAAATGTTTAGTTACTGTCAAGTCAGGTTGCTAACGTTACACTCTTATCTTTAATCCACACATAAGGCTT
>CAZYHL010000200.1:0-3591 GCA_964646795.1 uncultured Syntrophomonadaceae bacterium | reverse complement strand
GTTACGGCGGAAGAAAAAGCCACGGCGGAACCCGGTTACTCCGACGATAATGTTAGGTTGTCCGACTAGTGTTGCTTCCGCAGCTGTAGGTTTTAATATAACTTCTTCAACTACTGTTACAGCAGGAACAGATTATACTTACAAAATCCCCTATATGAAAAGAGGACGAATAAGATGCAGATCTTATTATAAAAAATTTGACATGACATATAGGACACACTATATACATGGTTATAGCTGGGATGAATATGGAACAGGTTATGTAAATGGACCTCTTTATGATTCGACTTATGGAATACAGCTAGAATCATTATCTTAATATTGGTTTATAGTGACATCAATGGTTTTTATTCTTTACAAGAACTTAAAACAGGTGATTAACTACTCTTTATTATTAATAAATTATCGAGAGTGGCGAAGCCTTAAGAGGTTGTAAAAAATATTTTCTTGAGAAGAACAGAGATAGGATGAGAAAGATGAGAAAAAGTATTCTTTTTTTAGTTGTGTCAATACTTTTTATAGTGACTATTGGGTGCCAACAACAGACTCGATTACCCAGAGTCTATTTGGATGAAATAAATTTCACAAAGCATAATCTATAAAGGTACCACATCCTTCAATTTATCACTAATTACAAGGGACTTGATGTTACAGCCGCAAGTATTTACCCATATACAGATTACGGATAAAGATAAAGATATTGTAATAGAGTGTCCTATCGGAAAATACCAAGTTTATAGTGAGCAAACCTCACCGGATGAATCAATATTTGCTAGTTTTTCACCCTTTGGCTTTAATGAACCCAAAATTATGGGTGATCCCTTCACTGTTTTTTATCAAATACAGGTCAATCCGCAGATCGATTCTCAAAGCATAGATATTTTAGTTGAAGTTCCTGATGATTATAAAGATATGCTGATTGGTGGAGCATCATTTTCATATAACAAAACGGAAACAGATGAGTATAAAGAAACTTCGACTTTAATTAAAAATGACCCGGACAACTATATAAATTTCAAAATTTATGATGTCAATATTACTTATATACAAACAATAGAGGAAAACATACAAATTCAACCGCTGATAATAATTCAAATAGGAGACGAAACCTTTAATTGTAAACCTGCAGTACCTTTGACTGTAATGTATAGTCCTAAAAAGCAAGATTAGAAGACCTCTAATGTGTGGCGCACACCATAAAAACAGCCCGGTCAATAGGCCGGGCTGTTAACACAAGCATAAAATTATTTAAAAGAATTTTCCGCTAAAGCCAAAGACTAGCTGGGATCTAGAACCGAACCCATGAAGAGGATGGCTCCCGTATCCCGGTCATGGATGGCATAGAAGAAGGGGCGATCCACCTTCATGTTAAAGAAATCCACGGGCATGCTCTCCTGCCGCATCTCCACGGAGGTGGCGGCAGCCGCTTCGGTACCAACTTCGTCTACCTTGATAAAGGCCTTGTGTTTTACTTCCGCAATGTAGATGTTCTGAGACGGCGTGCCCGGAACCATATTATAAAAGTTGGCCTTGCCCGGGTCAAAGGCGATCTCCATGCCCAAGGCTTTTAAAGTATCTTTCAGGCTTTTCTCATACTCAGAGGTGAAGCGGGGCAGCTGAATGCTGCCTTCGATTTTGCGGAAACTCTCAAGCCAGTTCTCCCAGTTTTCAAAGGTTAATAAAGCTTCAAAACCCTGAAGCCCCAGTGATTCCGAGGGCAGGAAAACATACATGGCCATTCTTTCCTCCTCGCCGTATGGCAGGCGGATGGCTTGGAAATCAGGAGTTTCCAGGTAATCGTAATCACCGGTTCTGTTCATCATCGGGACAGGGACTTCTCCACCGCCGGCCTTGGAAAAAGGCAGCTCCTGGGTAGCTTCTTTGGAAAACTGGTCAGTCCACGTTCCCTGAAAGTAAACGGCATTGATTAAGAACATAATCGTCAAGGGGTGGATGGGGCCTTCTATAATCTTATCAATCAGGCTGCGGGTGTTCTCCTCAACCCAAGCGTTAATTGTATCAGCGGCATCATCCCTGCCGAAATCCAGGGTTTCCAAGCCGGCCAGGTAAAACTCCTGGTTCCTGGCTAAAAACTCCGAATCAAACTCGTACCCATCCCGCAGCCAGAGCGAGTTGGCAATCTCCAGGCGGACCTTGGGATCGGCTGTCCGCAGAAAATAAAGAAGGGCCAAATTGTTCCGGTTCAGAGTATCAAGGTCGATGCCCTCAATTTTCAGCGTCCGGACCATAGCATCTTTGGTTTCGGCGTCAGAACCATTATAGGTCATGGCCAGGGCCATGGCCACACTGGCAGGAGAAATCAGCAGGTTGTCTTTACCGTCAACAAGCTCCGCGTAAAGGTCAAAGCCAAACCGGTTGTTGCAAGCAGCGACATCTTTTTGAAAAGCATTTAGAATACTGTCGGGAGGCTTGGGCATCACAGCCACGTTCAGGGCCGAAGAAGCGCACCCCGACAGTGCCAGGCAGATTACCAGGAAAAACATAATCATAATTTTATGATTATTCATCCGACTTCCCTCCTGTTTCTATGTGCACCTTCCTCCGTACACATATAAAAGAATGAAAATTTTACTTTTATATATTAGACGTACTCTGAATGTTCCTGGTTCCCGGAAATGATATGATTCTTTGAATTATTATAGAAGTACTCTCCCCAAGCCCTCTGCCCAACCTTTTTGTATATAGTGATTTTTACCGGTATACCTTTCTCTTATTTTCTCAACAAGTACGCATTCAATAAATATTGTGGCTGCGGTAGTGGGGTTTGGGGGAGTACTGGGTATTATCCAGGGAGTAATATGTAAATTGGTAACGAAAAAAAACTTAAGCAGTAAGCCACAGTAATATGAACGAGGCACAAGGGGAAAGTTTTTTTCATCATTTTTTCATTGCAGCGGCTTTCAGGTCTGCAGGCATTTTTTCTATAGCATACCTCAGCGCGGTTCGGGGCATCACAGCCTTCTTTGTCATCACATATGCAAATATCTCTTGCTGATGTGCTTCGCCGGCAGCCTTCAGCATCCACCCGTACCCCTTTTGCACCAGGTCGTCCTTATCCATAAGAAGGATATCAGCAATCTCCAGGATGTCGCGTAGAAACTCTCCTTTTCTTGCCGGTACTATAAGTGTCACCGCAGCTGCCCGGCGCATCCACCTGTTTCCCGCTTTTGCAAATCCCTTTAGATTGGCCAGGTATTCAGGATACATTTCAATAAACGTCCCGACGGTGTGATTGCAGAACGTATCGCAGGAAGCCCAATTGTTCACATATTTATTGATCCACCTTTCAAAGACCTGGAAATCACAGGGTTCATAACGTTCATGGATATAATAGGACCAGTTGCAGGCAATGAATGATTCTTCGATGTAACCTGAACTCCACAGCGCTTCACACAGGTCAAAGATTTCCGGCTTCGTTTTTGATTTAATAAGCTGATAATATTCTTCGCTTATCCTCTTTACCGTTGGAACCTTCACTCCTAGAAATTTAATCTTTTCCTTAAAAAAATTCTGGCTCGACGCCTTAGTCTTTTCATCAATACTGTCCTTAAGAACATTCCGAACTGTCTT
>CAZYHL010000199.1:0-3600 GCA_964646795.1 uncultured Syntrophomonadaceae bacterium | reverse complement strand
CTTTTACCATTATTCCGGAGGAGGGCACTATTGGAAAAAATATTATAGCTCCTTACCTGCGCGGACTTTTACAAGGCCCCTTCCTGTTGGTCACCGGGGATGTCCCTTTGTTGACGGCATTGGCCGTAAAGGACTTCCTAGAAAACTGCAAGCCTTATGATTTTGATTTTTACTATTCTATTATACCTAAAGAAATAAATGAAGCTAAATATCCAGAAGCTAAAAGAACCTATGTGACTTTAAAGGACGGGACTTTTACCGGCGGCAACCTTTTTGTCGTCAGAGCAGAAAAATTACCGGAATGTCTTCCTAGGGTGGAGGAATTTATTTCTTTAAGAAAGTCGCCTGTAAAAATGGTATTTCACCTGGGAATTCCTTTTTTGCTGAAGTTTGCTTTGAAGCAGCTTACTATCCAAGATTTGACGAACAGGTTCAGGGTTATAATTGGAGCACAGGGGAAAGCGGTGGTTACCAACTATCCGGAAATAGGCACCGATTTGGACAAAGCCCGCGATGTGGCCTTTTTCCGGAAACAACTGGGAGGCTAAAGAGAGCTTAAAAAATGCCAGCTTTTCAACTTTTTAAATGAGGATTTTCAGGCAATCTGAGGCAAAGACATGAAAAAACGCTTAGAAAACTTCAAAAAACAAAGAACTTAATGAATAATTTATTTTTATCGTGAATTTTTTCCCTTAAACGGCAGGGATTTTTTTTCCCATGTTGAACTATTTTTTTCAAGGAATTATTAATTGCTGTTAATTATATCTTCAAGACAGGAAGGTGGTGATAACACCATGCGGGTCACTGATGTAAGAGTAAGAAAGATTACTAATGAAGGCCGGATGAAAGCGATAGTGTCCATTACCATTGATGAGCAGTTCGTCATTCATGACGTCCGCGTTATCGAAGGTAATAACGGACTATTTGTTGCCATGCCGAGCAAGAGAACACCCGATGGAGAATTTAAAGACATTGCCCATCCCATTAATACGGAAACCAGAGAACTTATACAAACAGCTGTTTTATCGGCCTATTCGGAAGAACTGGAAAAAGAAGCCGTAGTAGTTTAAGGGGGCGCAAGCTCCTTTTTTCTTATGAAAAAAAACAGGAATTCCGGTTTAAATAAGGTATAATATATTAACAGCAAGATTAAGGAGTGGCGTGTTTTGAAAACAACAGCTATTATCTTGGCGGCAGGAGAAGGTAAGAGGATGAAATCTAGTCTGCCCAAGGTGCTTCATAAGCTCGCGGGTAAGACCATGATTGAACATGTCCTGGCAGGAGCGAGAGCCGTCTCCGACAGGCAGGTTATAGTCATAGGGCGCGGTAAAGAACAGGTAGCGGAAAAATTAGGCCTGGAATTGACCTATGTTATTCAGGAAGAGCAGTTGGGGACAGGCGATGCTGTTAAGGCGGCAAGGGCGTATCTGGATGCCGGTGAGGTAATTATCCTCTGCGGGGATACGCCTCTGCTTAACGAGGTGCTTCTTAAGAATTTCCTGGAATTCCATCGGAAGGAAGCTTCCCTGGTAACGGTGCTGACCGCTGAGTTGGCTGAACCCGCCGGCTACGGGCGGGTCATCCGAAACGAGCAGGGCAAGGTGGTTAAAATTGTCGAAGAAAAAGACGCTACCAAGGAAGAGCAGGCTATAAAAGAAATAAACACGGGCACCTATTGTTTTTACGGCCCTGCCTTGGCAAAAGCCCTTGACCTGTTGTCCAGGGATAACAGGCAAAGAGAATATTATCTGACCGATGTTCTGGAAATCCTGGACAGAGAAGGAAAAGTAGCAGCCTGCAAAATCAAGGAGCCAAGGTTGGCCTTGGGCGTAAACAACCGGGAACAACTGGCGGAAGCTGTTGCGATCCTTAGGGAGCTCAAGAACCGGCAGTTGATGGACACGGGAGTAACGTTGATAGATCCACGGGCAACTTACATTGATGTCGATGTAGAAATTGGTCCCGACACGGTAATTTATCCCAACACTATCATAGAAGGAAAAAGCAGGGTGGGGAAAGAGTGCTCCGTCGGCCCCGCTACCCATATTACCGAGTCTGTTCTGGGAGATAAAGTAGCTATCCGTTACAGCGTTGTAGCCGATAGCGCCATCGGCGATAATGTTGTTATCGGTCCTTTTGCCAACATCAGACCCGGGTCCTCCCTTGATCAAAATGTTAAGGTAGGCGATTTCGTGGAAGTTAAAAAGAGCAGCGTCGGCAGAGGAACTAAAATCCCCCATCTCTCTTACGTTGGCGATGCGGAAATTGGCGGCGGCGTCAATGTAGGGGCCGGCACAATTATTGTGAATTATGATGGCAGGGAAAAACACCCGACTAGAATCGGCAGTGGCGCTTTTATCGGCTGTAATAGCAACCTGGTTGCCCCCGTAACTATTGGTGAAGAATCTTTTGTCGCTGCGGGTTCTACTATCACCGAAGACGTTCCCCCAGGCTCTTTAGCCATTTCCAGATCAAAACAGGTTGTTAAAGCAGAAGCCGCTTATAAATATTTTAAAAACAAAAAAAGAAAAAACTAATTGGAAGCAGGAGGTAGCAAAGGGTGTTTAATGGTAGGAAGAAATTAAAAGTATTTTCTGGCACGGCAAATATTGACCTTGCCCGAGAAATAACGGTTCACCTGGGCATTCCTTTAGGGTCTGTCAGGGTTAAAAAGTTCAGTGACGGGGAAGTTACCACGTATATCGATGAGAGTGTCAGAGGATCCGATGTTTTTATTGTTCAACCCTTAAGTTCCCCTGCCAATGAAAACATAATGGAGCTCCTGATTATGACTGATGCTATGAAACGGGCATCGGCCAAGGCAATAAACGTGGTCATCCCTTACTACGGTTATGCCCGGCAGGATCGTAAAACAAAAGCCAGGGATCCCATTACCGCGAAACTGATAGCGGATCTCCTAACGGCAGCAGGAGCCAACCGGGTGGTGACTATGGATTTGCATGCCGGCCAAATCCAGGGGTTCTTTAATATTCCGGTAGACCATCTTCTGGGGACACCCATCATGGCTAAGTATTTTGGGGAAAAGGACTTATCGTCAACCATTATTGTTTCACCCGATATGGGTGGAGTTACCCGGGCCAGGGATTTAGCTGAGAAATTGAATCTGCCCATGGCTATAATCGATAAACGCCGTCCGGAGCCCAATGTGGCAGAAATTATGAATATAATCGGTAAGGTAAAAGGGAAAAAAGTTATCATGTTTGATGACATTATCGATACGGCCGGGACAATCGTCCAAGGGGCCAAAGCTTTGCTGGAATTCGGGGCCCAAGAAGTATATGCTTGCTGCATTCATCCCGTTTTATCTGGCCCTGCAATCGAAAACCTAAAGAATGCACCGCTCAAAGAAGTGGTTGTGACCAATACCATTCCTCTTTCTCCCGAAAAACAGTTGGACAAGATAAAAGTAATTTCCGTGGCGCCTCTCTTTGGAGATGCAATTATCAGGATCCACGAGGAATTATCGGTAAGCAAGCTTTTTGAATAATAGCTGCTAATATTTGACTTTAACCGTATGCTTAGGGTATAATACTTAAGAATTTTAAACGATAAAGGAAGTTGACAGGAGGCAATTAAATG
>CAZYHL010000198.1:0-3634 GCA_964646795.1 uncultured Syntrophomonadaceae bacterium | reverse complement strand
CCAAGCTCCTCAAAATGCTCGTTGCTGTTCCACCGCCAGATAGTCTTGCCTTGCCAATCAACCTCTATCATACAGTCATCCAGTAACTTCTTATCGGATATAGCGGGGTTATGCACGTTATGATGGCAGAGGATTAAGGTTTTACCGCCTTCAATTAAGGGCTCCATACCGGGCACATAATAACCGACGGGATTGCCTTCCCTCTGGTAATCATGGTGTTGCCTGGCCATCCAGCGAGGCTCAAGTTCAGGGTCTTCAATATATTCTAATTGGTCAAACTTCCATTCTATCCTGCCGTCCCAGTCTACCTGGACAACATCGCCCTGATCCTGGAAACCATACCGGGCGTCCCGGCAGAAAGTACTGCCAAGCACGCGCCCGCCGGGCAAAAGCTTGTTCGGAAAACCGTGCAGATATTTCCAGTATTTAACCACCTTTCCGTTCATATCTATCAATACCGCACCAAGCTCATTGGCCTGAAACAAAGTATAGCCGTTCCAGGCTTTTTCGGGGTTATAAATTGTTGTACCCATCGGATGTACCGTCGGTTTACCCATATTAGACACTCCTTCATTTGGATATTTTGCGACAACTCCCAGGTTTTAAAGGCTGCCGGCTTGATAAACCGCAACCAGTATTGCATTTCTTCATGGAGAGAAAGGACTGCTTATCGCAGCAATCCTTTCTCTTGAGTTTTACGTCCTGGCTACAGCAAGATGGATTCAAGGAAGAGAGATATTTGCGGGAAAGCGATAAGGATTAATAAGGCTCCAATCATAGCTAACCACATGGGGGTTACCCCTTTGTACACATCTTCCAGCCGCAGGTCTTTATCAAGCGTCCTGACAAGGAAACAGACTACCCCGATAGGCGGTGTGAGCTGTCCGATCATGACCACCAGGACAAAGATAACCCCAAACCAGACTAAATTGACATTCATAGCTACCAGGGTGGGCAACATGATGGGTACAGTGAGAAGCAGGACAACCATTATGTTCAGGATAAACCCGGCAGCCAGGAAGATAAGAATAAAAGCTCCAAAGACAACCCATCCGGGCAGGCCGGAATTGGTAATGGCATTGGCCATGTCCATAGGTATCTGGGAAAAGCCCAGACCGCTGTTCAAAAACTCAACCCCCACCAGCATAAAGAGGACCATGCCGGAAATATTTGCTGCTGCCACCAGAGCTTCCTTAAGCTGGGAAATCTTAAAGCCTTTAATGTTCCTCAGCAGGACAAACAAGAAGGTGCCGAAAGCGCCGACGGCGCCGCCCTGAACCGGGGTGAAGAAGCCGGCATAAATACCGCCGATGCATAACAGGAACAAACCCAGGATGGGCAGCACACCTGTCAGGGACGCCAGTTTTTCCTTCATACTGTAGGATTTGGCTTCCACTTGATGAAACCGGGGATCTCGCTTGGTTACAATATAAATAACTACGCATAAGCATAAGGTTATTAATATACCCGGCAGCAGGCCTGCCATGAAAAGCCTGGCGATGGATTGCTCGGTAACGATGGCATAGATAATAAAGGTATTGCTGGGAGGAATCATAATGCCCAAGGTCCCGCCGGCGGCTACCGAGCCTGAAGCCAGTTGGAGGGGATAACCGGCTTTTTTCATCTCCGGTATGCCGATTTTACCGATGGTGGCTGCCGTGGACATGCTATCGCCGCAAACGGCTCCGAAAGCGGCTCCTGAAGCTACCATGGCCATGCACATAGAACCGGGCAGCCTGCCGGCCCATGTTCTCATGGTCTTAAACAGATCAGCCCCTATGCCTGTGGTTGCCATGAGGGTACCCATGGTAACAAAGAAAGGAATAACCGCACGGTAGTAGTTGGAGACACAGACAAAAAGCGAACGCCCTGTAAAGGCAAAGACGCCGTCCCAGGACGAAAGGTAAGCGATGAGAACCATACCGGCGATCCCGAGGGCGTAGGCTATTGGTATGCCGCTTAAAACTAGCGCGAGCATTAAGACTATGGCTAACACACCTGCCATAGTGGTGTTGATACCAACCCAACCAAACCAGACGGGGATGGTCCAGATAACTAAGGGCAACAGAATAATAATCGATAAACCTAAAATGGAACGGTTTTTTAAGAATAAGGCAAAACCAAGTAAAAGATCGCCGATAACAACAAACATAGTAATGAACAACCCGAACAACATGACGTACATGATCCAGGATAGCTTAATAGGCAATAGGCTTCCCGTAAGACCTTTGTTTTGCAGAGCATAGATTAAAAGACGCCAGCCAAAAATATAGATGATGATCATAGCCATGATGTTGTGGGCGGTGGTAAGGGCACCTCTGATTCCAGGCGAGAATTTCTCCATAAACATATCTAACTGAATATGGCTTTTATTGGCACCCACAAAACCAAGAGCCAGGAAGGTTAGGATTGCCATCATATACGTGACTGCTTCGCTGATGCCAAGAACACTGATGTCCACCATACGCAAAATGACTTCGGCAACAACAGCAATAACCATTGCGACTACCAGAACCATTGAGAAAATGCATACTTTTCCCGCGAGAGGGTGGACGATACCGTTTAATTTTTGGCCGGCTCTTTCTATCGTATCAGCAAAGCTTTTTTGGGGGCCGGTTTCTAATACCCTTTCTGCCATTATTTAATCTCCCTTCCGTATGAGTTAAAGTTCCGTTTCATAACAGTAACCCTCCCCGCAAAGGGAAGGGTTAATTTCCATACTGAAACTATTTTAAGACGGTATAATCGGGAATAAATTTACCTGCTTCGATGAGTCTGTCCCGTTCCTCTTCGATAACAGTCAGCATTTCTGTCGCTGCTTCCCGTAAATTATATTGTTCCATATCCGTCAAGAAAGTATCAACGACGCCGTCCATTTTAGCTTCCCATTTGGCCAATTCAGCCTCGTCGAGGATGATAAATTCAGTGCCGGGTACGTTTTCCTTCATCCATTCAGAGTCCATTAAAGCTCCTTCATCCAAGGCCAGGCCGCAGGCCTCGGCATACTTGGCACCGTACTGTGAAGTAATTATTTCCTGCAGGTCTTGAGGCAAGCTTTCGAAGAATTCTCTGTTTATCACTGTGTAAAAATTGCCGACATAGAAATTGCCGACGGTGTGGCATTTGGCTATTTCAGCAATCCCAAAACCGCGGACGGGAGCCAGGGGGCACATAACGCCGTCCATTAATCCCCGGTCCAGGTTCATGGCGCTCTCAGCCCCTACGTCGGGGATGGGAGTGGCGCCCAGTTCTTCAATGATAGACAAGGAAATGGGGTCCCAACCGCCGATCTTCATGCCTTTTAAATCTTCCAAAGTCCTCACGGGCGTCTTGGTGTGCAATTGTGATGTTGCACTGGCAAATTGAGAGAGGACAATAACCCTGTCGTCATACATTTCCTGGTAGGCGGGGAAATTCTCGTAAAGATGCCAACTGACCAGGCTGCCGATCGTGGCGCTTGGCAGAATAAAAGGCATACGAATACCGTCTGTTAAAGGCCAGCGGCCGGGGAAGGAACCGTGTTGTTGTTGAGCCATTTCTAAAAGGCCTTCGGCTACCCCATCAGCCGGGTCGGACGTGAGGGCGTTGTTATCGTAAAGAACTACTTTTAAGCGGCCGTTGCTCAGTTCTTCCA
>CAZYHL010000197.1:0-3643 GCA_964646795.1 uncultured Syntrophomonadaceae bacterium | reverse complement strand
TTTTCGCCAGCCCCAGATACATGATGTTATCCAGCAGCGGCTTGTCTCTTTTGATATCGAGCAGTTCGTACGCCTTGCACGTTTCAGAGAGCGAATAGTGCAGGTTGAACTGCGCTTCCTCGCGTATATCCGTGCGCAGCTTGCCGATATCGGCATAGGGCTGCGTGAGGAATACGTTATAGTTCTTTCCCTTGTGGTCCTTCTCGAGATCGTCCACCGCGTCGGCGAGGTATATCCAGCGGCCGAGGTTGTAGCCGAAATGCCACAGCGCTTTATTTGCCGCGCCCTCCGCGAAACCAAACGGCGCGAGCGAAAACACCGCCGCCAGCACCTGCCCGAACTGCGCCGAAACTTCGTCGATGCCGTTGCAGCGCTGCCGCTCCAGCTCACCGAGCTTCGCCATGTGCGTATTAAACGCAAGCGCAAGATCATTGTAATCCGCTGCCGCGCGCTTTTTCACGCGCCGGTATGCCAGCGACAGCGCGCCCGCGGACACCTTGTGATCGTCGCGCGCGGTATCCTCGATCTTGCCGCAGCCAAGCAGCACGTTGACGGCGGCGGCGTATGCTGACTCGTTGGAATAAACGACCGTCTTTTTTTTAAGCGGGCTCGCGATACAGCGCTCACGGCGCACCTGCGGCGCTTCATCGCTCATTGAGGAGAGCAAAATCAACAGCACGGCGCAATCGTAGTTTAGCATAAAACGCGCCGCGTTGGTATAATAATGTTTGATCGCCTTGCATAGGCCGCAGTAGTAGCCCTGAAACGTTTCGTTTTCCTTGACTTTGAGCTCCGGCCTTAAGGGCTGCACGTACCCGAACATATTTTTCTCCTTGACTCAATATATCATGACCGTTTTGGTTTCACAATCTTCGGAGAGGAAATTTACGGCTTGTTCATCATTAACAGAGGCGGAAAAGCAACGCAGCAACGCTTGCGCCCGTGGCATTATTTCTTGTATAATAGCGGTAACATTATACGCAGGAGGGCATATCATGAGCGATTTTTTAAGCGGGCTGGGCGGGATTATCAAGGGGATGCAGCCGCTGATGGGCGAAGAGGTAAAGAAGGACCCCTCGATGAACGCGTTTTTAATGCAGACCGATTTGAGCGAGATGGAAACCAAGAAAAAAGAAGTGTTTGCCAAGATCGGCGAAGCGGTATACGAGGCGAACCAAAAAGGGCGTTACGGCGAGTTTAGCGAGCTGTGCGAGGAAGCCGCGCAGATTGACAAGATGGTTGCGCGCAAGCGCGCCGAGGTGCAGGCGGCGCAGCAGGCCGCCGACGAGAAAAAACGAGCGGATCAGCAGGAGGCGGACGCGCGCACGTGCAGGAATTGCGGTCACGAGAACCCGGCGGGCACGAAGTTCTGTCAGGAGTGCGGGGAGAAGCTGGGTGCGCCCGCTTCGGCCAAATGCCCCGAATGCGGCTGCGTTAACGCGCCGGGAACCAAGTTCTGCGGCAACTGCGGCGGAAGGCTGTAGGATACGCATGCCTCCCTCTGAAGAGGGGGTATCGATTTTCTTGAAACCGGCGGGCGGGCACGGAGACCCGCCCCTACAAGCGTACTTAGAAAGCCTCGGGAGACCGGGGCTTTTTTAGGTGGGGTTATATGGATAATGCGTAGGTAAGCTACCAGACCATAGTAAATATATAGGAAGCTAAAGTTTAATTAGCGAAAAAGAAGCCTCCTTAGAGGGCTTCTCTTAGGGATTTTTCAAAAATAGACAAAGCAATCTATATGAACGGACTTCAAACAGAAAAACCAGGCGCAATCGGATGCATTTCCGGTGGCGCCTAGCGTTCAATTCCAAAAACGGTACGGTGGTAATTTACTTTATTGCTCCATAAACTGAAAAACTGTAATATTTCCAAATAATATCTATTTGACTAAACCCAATTTCTTTTAAGTATCGAAGCTCATCAATCAATATTGATGGATTGGAATGTTTTTTTGCCTTTTCAACGACCTCAGCCTCAATGAATTCGTCTGTATAAAATTGTTTCATATGCTCCACCCATTTTTCCATACATACTTCTTGGTAATGCATACTTTTGGAAAAATGAACTTCGCCGCTAATAAAAAAACCATTATCGAAAAGGATATCATATACTTTTTTGAACACTCTTTTGCGAGCTTCATCATCGGTTAAATACATCATTGATAGAAAACTGATAACTACATCAAAATTATCAGATATATTTAGTTTTGTATAATCATCCTGTTCAAATTCGACATTAGGATTTAAAGCAAATTTTACTTTTGCCATATCCAACATGTCCTGCGAAATATCGATGCATTTTATATAAGCATTAGGGAATCTTTCTAATATATTGCTGGTTGCTATACCTGTACCGCAGCCAAGTTCTAAAACCCTGATGGGCTTATCTGAAGAAAAAGGTATACTGTTTATTAAGGCTTGTAACATTTCACTGTGATGAGGTACAACTTTAACTATATAATCATCGTAAAAGGATGACCTTATGGCAAAATCTTGCTTAATAGCTTGGATTCGGTCTTTAGATTCATTTTGCATATGCAAACCCCTAATAATCCTATTTCTGGTATCATACCTTTTTCGGTTTAAATATGCAACGCTAATAAAAGTTAAACCATTAAAAACAGGCACTTCCAGTACTCGAAATACCTGCTTATGATTTACCCCCTTGATAAGCCGTTCCCTAAAACTCCATAAAAGCCTTCCTTTGATGGGTCTTTTATGCAGCACGTCATATTAAAAAAGTGGAGAATGATGGGTTCCCACTCTCCACTTTGATTGATAGGGTTTACACTGTTTTAGTTGAGCCTTATAGCATTATCGTCATAAGGGTCTGTTTCATTCCCGAGTTTCACGTCGGGAAGTTTGTTATCTGGCAGAATTACGTCCGGAAGTATATTGTCGGTCCTGACATCAACAAGCAAATTGTCGGTCTTGGTGTCTTCGAGCTTATTGTCTGTTTTGATGTCTTCGAGCTTATTGTCCGTCTTGATGTCGTCAAGATATATGTCAACTTGTGCGCCTATTACGGTGATATCGTTAAAGTTTATTACCGCTGTCCCGGATACAACAACATCAGCATATTTGATTTGCTCACCTATGTCTGCGCCGCTAAGAATTGCGGTATACTTGCCCGGAATCAGATTAGGAATTGTAATCTCGTTACCGTTATTCAGTTTACCTGTGTAAACGATATTTCCGCCCGCGTCTTTAACAATCAGATCGAACTCGGCGTCGTAGGCATCGGCCACAGTCTTCCTGTCCACTTCTTCAGTCTTGACCAGTTCGTAGTCGCCGGTTTCGGTCTTGACCAGCTCGTAGTCGCCGTACATAGTGTTAACAAGGTTATAATCACCGTACACAGTTTCAACAAGGTTATAATCGCCGGTTTCAGTCCTGACCAGTACGTGGTCATTGGATATCGTGTCCTTGTAGCGCCATTCCACAAACTCGTAATTGCCCGTGGTATACCAGCTGATTCCATTTCTGAAGTGCGTGTAAAGATAAACCGTATCGCCATAACCGGCCGGAAGATCCACGGAAAGCGTGTCGCCGGATACAAGCGCTACATGCCCGCCGTTGTTTTGTTGGCTTGGTATAGTATTAAAAACCCTTGCAATAGCCTCTGTCCCAATAAACCTGTC
>CAZYHL010000196.1:0-3658 GCA_964646795.1 uncultured Syntrophomonadaceae bacterium | reverse complement strand
ATTCCTAGGCAAAAAAAGGCCTCCCGTAAAAGTTTGCGAGGGAGGAGAAGAGCAGTTGGTGGACTTGGGTTATGCCGGGGAGATAACGCAGGTAAACACCCGTTTGGTTCTGGATTTGAGCCAGAAGGGGTATATTCCCGTTATTTCTACGGTAGGGGTGACTCCCACGGGCGAATCCCTGAATATTAACGCCGACCACGCAGCCGGGGCCTTGGCGGCGGCCCTGAAGGCAACCAAACTCATCATGATGACGGACGTGGGCGGCATATACGAGGATCCCGACGACACAAGTACTCTTATCTCGCAACTGAGTGAAGAAAAGGCATTGAAGCTGGTGCAAGAAGGGAAAATCAACAAAGGTATGATCCCCAAGGTGGAGTCATGCTTAATTGCCCTGGCAGGCGGGGTCAAGGGGACCCATATTATCGACGGCTGTTTGCCTCATTCCCTGCTGGTGGAGATATTTACCGATGGCGGCATCGGCACTATGGTGTATGGAGGGAACGGACGTGAAGAATGTTAAAGAGAAGGCTGAAAAATATCTAATCAATACCTACAACCGCAAACCGGATACGCCTTTGTTCATGAAGGGTGAAGGAGCCCGCTTAAAGGACGACGAGGGAAATGAATACCTGGATTTTTTAAGCGGTATAGGTGTAAACGGCCTGGGCCACTGCCACCCGCAGGTTGTCGAGGCTGTGATGAGGCAGGCGCCTCTGCTCATGCATACATCAAACCTTTATTATACCGAGCCCCAGGTTGAACTGGCCGCCCTCCTCGTGGAAAATTCCGCCCTGGATAAAGTATTTTTCTGCAACAGCGGGGCGGAGGCCAACGAGGGCGCCATGAAGCTGGCTAGAAAATATTACCGGGAAAGAAACGAAAACAGATACGAAATCATAACCTTTACCAACTCTTTTCACGGCAGAACCATGGCCACTTTAACAGCCACAGGGCAAGAGAAATATCACCGGGGTTATCAGCCGCTGCTGCCCGGGATAAAATATGCCCGTTTCAACGAGCTGGATTCCGTCCTTCAGCTTTTAACCCCGGAAACCTGTGCCGTTATGCTGGAGCCCATCCAGGGAGAAAGCGGTGTTTACCCGGCGGACCCGGCTTTTCTCAAGGGGCTGAAGGAATTATGCCTGGAGCGGGATGTCCTGCTAATTTTTGATGAAGTCCAGTGCGGCTTAGGCCGGACGGGGAAACTTTTTGCCTATGAAAACTACGGTGTAGCACCTGATATCCTTACCCTGGCCAAATGCCTGGGCGGGGGCCTGCCCGTCGGTGCCGTCCTGGCCCGGGCAAATGTTGCCGCTGCTTTCAAACCGGGAGACCATGCTTCCACTTTCGGGGGAAACCCTGTGGCCTGCGCCGCCGGTTGTGCAGTGCTGAAAACCCTTTTGGGAGGGCTGCTTGATGAAGGCCGGCAGACGGGAGAATTTTTCTTAACTGAACTAAAGAAGATTAAAAGCCCTCTCATTAAAGAAATCCGCGGCAGAGGTTTGATGATCGGCGTAGAACTAAAAGCCGGGGGAAAGGAAATCTATCAGGCATTAACAGAAAAAAGGGTATTATGTAACCTGATTAACGGTACTATTTTACGCTTCCTGCCTCCTTTAATTGTCGGCAGAAAGGAAATAGCATATGTAGCCGGGTTGCTTGACCAATTACTTAAAGAATACGCAGAAAAATAAGGAGGAGTCACCCTATGGAAAAAGTAGTTTTAGCTTACTCGGGCGGTTTGGATACTTCCGTCGCCATCAAATGGCTGATCGAAAACAAAAAAATGGAAGTTATCGCCATGGCTGCCGACGTAGGCCAGGAGGAGGAGCTGGCACCCCTGGAAGAAAAAGCCCTAAAAAGCGGAGCCAGTAAAATTTATATAGAAGATGTTAAGGAGGAATTTGTCAGGGATTACGTTTTTCCAACAATAAAGGCCGGGGCTGTTTACCAGGGGAAATACCTGCTGGGTACAGCTATAGCCCGGCCCGTTATCAGTAAAAAACTCGTAGAAATAGCCGCAAAGGAAGGGGCTCAATATATCGCCCACGGCGCCACGGGTAAAGGGAATGATCAGGTACGTTTTGAACTGACGATAAAAGCTTTGAATCCGAAACTTAAAATAATAGCTCCCTGGAGGGAATGGGAGATTCGTTCCCGGACGGATGCCATGAACTATGCCGCCAAGCATAATATCAACATTACTGTCAGCCCGGAAAAACCTTTCAGTATTGACAGGAACTTGTGGCACAGCAGTTATGAGGGAGGCCGGCTGGAAAATCCGGACTGGCAGCCGGAAGAGGATATGTTTGTGTTGACTGCGAACCCGGACGATGCTCCCGCTGAAGCGGCTTATGTGGAAATAGAATTTGAACAAGGTATTCCGGTCAAGTTAGACGGCGAAGCCCTTAATCCCGTCAGCCTGCTCCAACGCTTGAACAAGCTGGCAGGCCGTTACGGCGTGGGCAGGGTTGATCTGGTGGAAGACCGCCTTGTGGGCATGAAATCCCGTGGTATCTATGAAACACCGGGTGGTACCCTCCTCTATACCGCCCACCGGGAATTGGAATACCTGGTTTTGGACAGGGACACCCAACTTTACAAGGAACAGGTAGCTTCCAGGTACGCCCAGCTCCTCTATGATGGTCTCTGGTATTCCGGGCTCAGGGAAGCACTGGCTGCTTTTGTGGACAAGACCCAGGAACATGTAACCGGCAGTATTACTCTTAAGCTCAATAAGGGGATGGTAACCATAGCCGGGCGGAAAGCGGCAGCCTCCCTTTACCTGGAGGATCTGGCCACCTTTGAAAAAGATGACCTTTTTAACCAGGGAGACGCCGCCGGTTTTATCAACATTTTCGGGTTGCCTTTAAAGGTAAGAGGTATGCTGGCGGGTAAAAGACAGTGAGGTGTTTTGCATGAAGCTGTGGGGCGGAAGATTTAAGAAGGCTACGGCCAAAAAGGTTGAGGAATTCACCGCTTCGATTCCTTTCGATTACCGGCTGGCCCGGCAAGACATCCGGGGGAGTATCGCCCATGCCGGAATGCTGCGCGCCATCGGCGTCCTTACCACCTCTGAGGAGAAGGCGATAGTAACGGGGCTTGAGGAAATAGCCGCTGAAATTGAAGCGGGAGAGTTTTCTTATAAGGTTGAACTGGAAGATATCCATATGCATATCGAAAGCCGCCTGACGGAAAAAATCGGTCCTCTAGGCGGTAAGCTTCATACTGCCAGGAGCCGGAACGACCAGGTGGCCCTTGATATGCATCTTTATCTGCTGGAAGAAAATCTGCTGGTGGCAGATTTGTTAAAGGAGCTTCAGGAAACCCTGCTTAATCTGGCGGAGAAACATTTCGGTCTGATTATGCCCGGTTATACTCATCTGCAGCGAGCCCAGCCCGTGCTGTTTTCCCATCACCTGCTGGCCTATTTCTGGATGTTCCAGAGAGACCGGGAACGGCTTTTAGATCAACGTAAAAGATGTGACCTGATGCCTCTTGGGGCCGGTGCCCTGGCTGGGACGACCTTTCCTGTCGACCGGGAGCGGACAGCCGCAAGCCTCGGGTTCAGCCGCTTGTATGAAAACAGCCTGGATGCCGTCAGCGACCGCGATTATATTCTGGAATTCCTTTCTCTGGCGGCAAGTATCATGAC
>CAZYHL010000195.1:0-3665 GCA_964646795.1 uncultured Syntrophomonadaceae bacterium | reverse complement strand
TGCGGGGAGAAACCTATGAGGAAGTAGCCCGGTTTACCTTTGAAAACACCTGCCGTTTTTTCCGGCTTTCAATAGCCGGATAATCTTTTAAACCGCCCAGTTGACTCTTATCTAATTTTGTGGGCGGAATATATTAATGGTAAAAGCTCTGAAACATTAATTGCGAGCCTTGCAGATGCCATTCACATTACCCGATTATGCCATTTGCTTGAGTGTGTTACTAATATTCAGGGCATGGCATTATCGGGGTACGCTGAAACTGACGGTTCGAATGAATAATAAGTCCTTTTCCGGGAAACAATAACAGTTTACCCGGAGGGGGGCTTTTAAATTGCCCTAATTTTCCTTCGGCTAAGGGGTAATAAAAATGTTGACTTTGATGCGGTATAAGGCCAAGGCTTTTCTCCGCGAGAAGAAAACACTAGTTATTCCGGCCGTATTTTTGGTTCTTTTAGGTTATTGCTGTCTTCCTCAGAAAGTAGTAATCCATGTGGATGAAAAAGAAATAAAGCATTATGCTTATCGCGGCACCAGGGTCGGGCAAATAATAGAAGAGGCCGGTATAACCTTAAGAGAAGAGGATAGGGTTACGCCCGCTAGGCATGAGGAGCTTGCCGGAAACGCGATAATCAAGGTAGAAAGAGCGTTTCCCCTTTATATTGAGGTTGATGGGGAAAGATGTACTTATTATAGTCCGTCGTTGACTGTCGGAGCATTGCTTGAGCAGGCTGAGATACAACTGGGGCCTCTGGATCTGATAGAACCGGGGAAAGATAGTGTGGTAGCGCCGGAGCGGGTAATTATAATTCGAAGAATGACCGTCGCCAGGGAAACGGAAGCAGTGATTATACCCTTCCGGGAGGAAGTAATCCGAGACAGAAACCTGCCTCTTAATACCGTAAGGGTGAAAACAGAGGGATCATTAGGGTTGATTGAAAAACTGTACCGGGTCACGGCTGTGGATGGGGAAGAAAAGTGCAGGGAACTGCTTGCCGTAAATTGGCTTAAAGAAAGCGAAAACCGGGTGATTGTCCGGGGAACAGGGCCTTATGCTGTTTCCAGAAGCGGTGTAAGGTCAGGAGATGAATATTTTGGCCGCGCTTCCTGGTACGGAGCTGGGTTTCAAGGCTTAAAAACGGCTAACGGTGAAATATTTGATCTAAATGCCATGACGGCGGCACACCCTTTTTTACCCTTTAATACCCTGGTGAGCGTAAAAAACCTTAAAAATAGCAAGGAAGTTATTGTAAGAATTAACGACCGGGGACCCTTCACGCCGGGGAGGATAATCGATTTATCCCAGGCAGCCGCCGAAGCATTAGCCATGATTCGGGCAGGGGTGGTGGAAGTCAGAGTAAAAGTAGTGGAACTGCCCTAACGGGCGGTGTTGGGCAAATATTTCATCCGCCTTTTACCCCTTGCATTTGACAATAATAATGCCTTTAGGTAAAATAAAATCGTCAACGAGAGGAGATAAAAAATGGTATTGAAGGATGTTTTTATGGCAAGGGTTAACAAGGATCCCTTAGCCAATATATTGCTAGCTGTTATTTTGATGGGGTCTCTAGTAACCTTATTGACCTTTATTTTGGTTAGGGATATTACTGTTTATGACGGGGAAGAAATCATTCGTCTGCATACTTATTCCAACCGGGTGGAGGAAGCCCTTGAAGAAGCGGGAGTTGAACTCAACGCCTGGGATGAAGTTCAGCCTTCCCTTGACAGCAAACTTCCCAGGGTAAGCCGTATTATGATTACGAGGTCATACCCGGTTTATCTTAAAGTAGACAACCAACTTGTTGAGTACTGGTCAACCGGGGATACAGCCGGGGAAATATTGGAAAAATGCGGCGTAAAGCTTTCGGAGCAAGACCTAGTTAATTGTCCCCTGGATGAGTCGGTTGAACCGGGCGGACAGATTCTTGTAACACGAATCTATACCCAGCAGGTTACAGAAGAAGTCATTCTATCATACCGGACGGTAACAAGGGAAAACGTCTCTTTGGACAGGGGTATATCCCGGGTTGTTCAACGCGGCAGCAACGGGTTAAAAGAAGAATGGATAGAAATCACTTATAAGGACGGCTTGGAAAGAGAAAGAACGGTACTAAATAGCCGGATTATATCCCCCCGGCAGGACAGGATAGTTGAGGAAGGAACTAATACTCTTTTAGCAGCCCGCGGCGGAGTTACCCTTCGATTTTCCAGGGCCATGTATGTAACGGCAACGGCTTACTGTTCCGGTGTCGAGGGCACGGGTTGTCCCATAGACGAAAGAGGCTACTCAGCCTGTACCGGTAAAAATAATAACGGTTATACCGCTTTGGGTATTAAAGCTATCGCGGGAAACGGAGACAGGTCTTCTCCTCATATCATAGCAGTGGATCCCCGGGTGATACCGTTAGGGTCAGAGGTATATATTGAGAAGTATGGCTTTGCCCTGGCGGCTGACGTCGGCTCTGCCATCAAAAGCAACAGGATTGATATTTTATTTAGCACCCATCAGAAAGCATTGAATTTTGGGCGGAGGAAGTTAAAAATTTATTTATTGTAAGGATCACTAAAAATATGGCCGGGAATTGGTAAAGGTGGCCTGTCAATGGAAACGTCAAGCCTGGCTTCTCCCCGTCGCACCAGGGAGATTTTAGATAAGCACGGTATCATACTGACAAAGAAATACGGGCAAAATTTTTTAGTGGACAATAATATCCTCACCAAAATCATCAAGGCTGTGGACCCGCAAAAAGAAGACAATATCCTAGAAATTGGTCCGGGTATTGGCACGCTGACTCTCCCCTTGGCCTGCCGTTGCCGCCGTTTAGTAGCAGTTGAAATAGACGGGCGTCTGCTTCCTGTTTTAGCTGAAACCCTGGCGGATAATAAGAACGTCAAAATTATTAAGGGCGATATCAAAAAAATAGAACTTGAAAAACTATACAAGCAGGAATTCAACACGGGTGCTTTGAAGGTAGCGGCTAATCTGCCTTATTATGTAACCACTCCTTTTCTTTTTAAGATCCTCACAGCCGGTATCCCCCTATTTACCCTCACCTTAATGGTGCAAAAAGAAGCAGCCCGCCGTCTGGTGGCATCGCCCGGAAGCGCGGATTATGGAGTGCTGACCTTGTTGACCCGGTATTACTGCCATACCAGGCTTTTGTTCAAGGTGCCCCCGCAAGTATTTTTCCCCAAGCCGGAAGTCGAGTCAGCTGTTGTTATTCTCGAAAAAAGGAACGAGCCTGCTTTTTCGGTTCCCGATGCAGAGCTCCTTTTCCGTCTTATTAAAGCTTCATTTCAAATGAGACGCAAAACGCTAAAAAATGCTTTGGCCAATTTTTTTAAGGACGATAAGCAAATATTAGACCGGATATTGCATCAAGCCGGTTTGCCGCCGCAGGTTAGGGGAGAAGAACTATCCCTGGAGGAATTTGCTTTTTTGAGTAAATTGATTTATAATATTAGCGGAAAAACTCCCTGAGAGGGCAACGAGAGGGTTGTAGGCAGTGAAATTTCGCAGTCCGACAAAGGGCATGATGAGTTTCAATACAATGTTCCAAGATATGATCGACTACGTTTCCAGCCAACCCGAAGAGCAGTATAAGTTGATTATTGGGACGGACTCCCATATCAATTATTCTCAAAGGGCATGTTTTGTTACGGCCGTA
>CAZYHL010000194.1:0-3711 GCA_964646795.1 uncultured Syntrophomonadaceae bacterium | reverse complement strand
GTTTTAGAAGCTGAACGTGATTTTGGAGACATTACTCCGGATGGAGAGGAACTGCTTGCTGTTCTAAACCTTTGTTACGACTTACTTTGTAGAACACAAATTGCACAAAAAATGGTCGTGCCACAACCTGACGAAATGAAAGAACCAGGATTTGAAGATGATTTTATTCAACAATACGGAGTATGTTCAAATCAACTGGCTGATTTTGCATTCAGCATTGCTACACGGCAGGGAAAGATAAACATGCGTAATTTACTATATCAAATCATGTTTGATTTTAAGCAGAAAGATATAGCTAAAAACATAGGCATCCGGCCAAACACAATCAGTGATTATATGAATGGCCATAAAAGCATGACTGTGAAAAATTACGAAAAAATAATAAATGCTACTTTAGAATGAAAACAGACCAGGAAAAATTTAAAAGAGTCTTTGTTATAATTCGTCTCCTAACATCACAATCAAAAGGTATTTCTATTTCAGAAATTTCTAAAGCTATTAATAAATCGGAACGTACGATTTATCGTTATTTCAGATTATTCCGGGAATTAGGATTTATCCTTGAAACTATAGAAACGACAGATGAAACATTGTACCGGCTTAAAAAAAATGAAGCGAACGTATCAGAAATATTTGATTATTTACCAGAACTTCATTACCCAGGCAAAAAACCTATCCCTAAACTGAATTTAAAAAAATTTAAAGACCCTGTATGGATTTATAAAGGGCGCGGGAAAAATGAATATATTGTTTATGATTCATTAATTGCACTAACTGAACAACATGATGTTGAAAACGTAAATAATTTATATATGAAACTTCGAAATTCATATCAGGTAATATCTCCCAACTACCGTATTATTCGGGCTCCATTTTTTAAAAGAATAAAAAAGCGGCAATAACCTTTAAAGATGTCGAAAGGATCCTTTTCTGTCCTTTTCTACCTTTTCACTACTGCCTAGTTTTACATCGTACCATAAAAATATTTTTATGAAACGTTGGAATAAAACAAGTACCACACTGGCAGTTAAAAATTTTAAAAATCTGACTCACGCCGAAATTGCCAAAACCCTCGACAAAAATCCGAAAGCAGTATCTGAATGGCTTAGAAGTAGGGGGTTTTTAAAATGTCCTAATTACACAGAAACAGAAGTATACATTCTTGAAAATTTCTCGGCAAAAAACTGCACTCAGTTTATCCCCCACAAATCTATCAATGCATTAAGGATTAAGAAACATCGCATTTTGAAACTTTCTCATATAAAAGATCACAGATCAAATCAATCTTTATTACCCACTAAATTTACCAGCAATGCATCCTTGTAAAATAATATATCATGCCGGGGCCGAAGGAAAAATATATGGCAATGCATCAGGTATCTGTCGTATTACCGGGCAACAGTCTTCAGGCATACCTTTCGATAAATGGGTACGTAAAACATTTACCGACCAGGCTTTTCTTTTGCCAGGTAATATAATAAGCAATGAAGCTTTATTCTGTTTTGATGAAGCTTCCGAAATAGTAATGAAGCGAGCCGGAAAAGAAAAACCACAGAGATTCCGCACCTATTCACATATTATTGATGCTCTCGGTAATTGGCACTGCCTTACAAAAGCAGACAAAAAATTAACCTATAAGTTAATTATTGAAGGTGCCTCCTTGATTTGCCTTACAGACAGCGGACAGAAACATCTTCTCTTCAAACATAGGCCAGGCATGTGGCAACTTGATGATATGTTCGTGCTTCCCGATATTGAAACTTTCAAATTTTTGCACAGCAACATGTGCGATCTTCTTGACCTGGGATTTTCACAGACTGAAGTAATAACAGGAAGCTATATACAATATCGAATTGTAAATGCAGGTATTCAAAATTGGAAAAACTTAGAAAATTCAATTAAACCCTACCGTGGAATTTCACTATTTAATTTTGCATCATGGCTATTATTCACCACAAAATAACATTAATTATGATTACACAAGAATTAGTGGCTGAGCAGTTGCTTTGGCCGTTATGGCGTTGTATAACAGATGACTATAAGTCACGTTACAAACGCGAAATATGGGATCATTTTGAAAATGCAGTTCGTGCTGCAGCCTATACCGGTAACCTTCGTACTTACCTGGCAAATTTTCAACAAAGAATACCCTGTGAACTACAAGCACAGTTTATGAAAGATATTAAATCGGTTATCGACAGAAATTGTGATGCCGAGGTACTTGACTGGCTCCGCGACGAAACTACCTACATGGTTATGCTCGTTCGCCTGATGAACCAGGATCGCAAAGAAGCTTATGAAGAATCAATAAATAATGAATTATGAGAACTTATATCTTAGAAGGCATTGTGACAGCCTTATCATCAATCAGTCACAACGGAGGCGAGCGGAATGGTACCATAACTCAACTGCGCCGCGAAAAATTTGTTCAACCTAATGGTAAAGTTGCAAAAGTCCCTGTCATATCAGGAAATGCTATACGTGGAATTTTGCGCGACCGTGGAATGTTCAGTATGCTTCATCAATTAGGATATGGAATAAATGAGGAAACAGGCGAAGTTACAGGACTGCCATTAAATGCTTTTTATTTTCTTTTTTCCGGAGGAGCTCTAACCAGCACAGGTGAATCCGGCATAGACATTGAGAAATTTAGGTCAATGCGTGAGACTATTCCACTTATCGGATTGTTTGGCGGGGCCGTAGGAAATATTATTATGCCAGGAAAAATGAAAATAGGCAAATTACTGCCTATTTGTAATGAAACAGCACATCTTATCCCTGACCGTTTTATTCCTGAAACTACACAAACTATCTGGGAATTTTGTCAGACCGAAATGTATACCCGTCGTGATGATGAAAAGAATGACCGGGTACGAATGCTGATATCCAAACCTGCTATTGGAGAAGGAAAGAAACAAATTCCTGCAGAAAAGAAAGCGCCGCAACAAATGAAATATGATGTAGAAACTTTAGCTGCAGGGACAAAATTCTACTGGAAGGTTGTATTGGAAGATGTTTCAGATGTTGAGTTTGAAGCATTTTTAGCAACAGTTATTGAGTTTAGCAAATCACCTAATATAGGAGGTAAGGGGGCTGTTGGACATGGAGAAATAAGTATCAAACTCGATAAATGGATTGAAGTTGATAGCAGGGTACATCTTCAGGGCACCGAACTGGATGTGAAATTGGGTACAAAATATAAAGACCATCTAAAAAAATATGGTGAAAATATTAAGTCATTTCTTAATAATATGAGGTGATGGATCAGCGGACTGCACTATTATATGCAAAACTTAAACCCTTTAAGGCACTGGTAAACAGAACATCTGGTTTTATCCGCTGGGCCCTGGAACAGGTTAAAAATCCTTATGTTGCCTGTTCGTTTGGGAAAGATAGCGCAGTAATGCTACATCTTGTATTACAACATAAGCCGGATATTCCGGTAAGATTTTCTGAACAGATTGTCACACAATATCTAGATGATTATGAAGCTGTGATTAAATGGTGGAAGATTAATTTTAATATAAATCTTCAGCGAGTCTATGTTTTAAGAAAAGAAATTAAAAGTGAAGCTGAAAAAGCTGTAAGCGAGGAACAATTTTCACAACGTAAATCACTGGATAAAGGTAATTGGGATTCGTTTTTTGTAGGAATTAGAGCTGAAGAAAGTGTTGGCAGACGGATAAACCTGAAAAAAAACGGAATCTTTGC
>CAZYHL010000193.1:0-3747 GCA_964646795.1 uncultured Syntrophomonadaceae bacterium | reverse complement strand
TTTGACGCCTATATACCTAGCCTATCTGACACCTAAATATATTTGGGCAAATCTCGGTGTTTGATCAGCGCCTGATGCCCCATTTCCATAAGCGCGGCCCCAATTTCCGCCGCTAAGACCACGGAACGATGCTGTCCGCCGGTACAACCGACAGCCACAACTAACTGGGCTTTTCCTTCCTTGGTATAACCGGGAAGCAAAAATGCCAGCAGATCTTCCACTTTATCCAAAAACTTGCGGGTTATAACCCACCTGTCCACGTACTCCTCCACTTCCCTGTCAACACCCGTTTTAGCCCGCAGGGAAGGGACATAATGCGGGTTAGGCAGAAAACGCACGTCCAGGACAAGATCCGCATCCAAGGGAAGCCCGTGTTTAAACCCAAAGGAAACCAGGGAAATCAAAATATTTTCTTCCGTTTTTTGCTTGGAAAATTGAGCGGTTATTTCCTCTCTCAGCTGCTGAGGGGTCAGATAAGAGGTATCTATTATCTTGTCGGCGGTACCGCGTACTTTTTCCAGGAGCTTTCTTTCCTCCCGGATCCCCTCGCTGATGCTTCCCTGGGCAGCCAAAGGATGCCGCCGCCGGGTTTCCTTAAACCGGCGAATAAGGGTTTCATTGTCTGCTTCCAGGTAAAGAGTCTGATATTTCATACCCATTGTTTCCAACTCATTTAAAGCCTCAAAGAGTTCAGAAAAAAATTCACCGCCGCGGATGTCGCAGACCAAGGCTATTTTCCTGATTTTGCTGCCGGATTGGGAACAAAGCTCGGCAAATTTAGGAATAAAGGTGGGAGGCAGATTGTCCACGCAAAAATATCCCAGGTCCTCGAAACACTGTATGGCCCGGGTCTTGCCCGCCCCTGAAAGGCCTGTTATCAGCACCAGCCTGATATCCTCCATCCCTGCTCCCCCCAGTATAGCTTTATAGTAAAATTTCTGTTTTTATGCCTTCATTCCTGCTGGAAATATTTCTTTGCCTTAACAGACGCTAATTATTCCCTCACATTTATTATTCTCTCAAGAGGGATTCTCTCCTGCCTGATAAAGTCCAGAGCTTCCTGAAACTCGCCTACCCGGGAGGGGCTGTGGGCATCGCTGCTAACGGCAAAAGTAACACCCGTAACCAAAGCGGCTTTGACAAAACCTTTGCCTTTATTTATATGACTGCAGTTAATTTCCAGAGAAGTGCCTCTTTCCCGGCAAGCATGTCCCAGGGCTAGCGTATCAATATCAACATGCAGGCCCGGATGGGTTACTATTTTAACCGGGTATCTCTGCACTGCTTTTATGAGCGCCGCGGTATTTTGCTGCCGCAGCTCTCGGGCTAGACCCGGTTTATACCGGGCAAGCCGGTTCTTGATATTCAAGCTGTAGAAAAAAGAAAGGCTTGTCGTCCTGACCATTAAATGATACCCTACCAGAATAAGGTCAAGGTAAGGCATAATTGCGGCCGGCACATCAATCTCCCCTTCGGGGCTGATTACATTGGCCTCCACGCCCAAAAGAATTTTCAGTCTGCTATACTTTTCCCGGCAAAAATCAAGCTCACGGCGGGCTTCTTTTACGGCTTTTTCTCCTTTCAAGCCGATGAAGTAATGGCCTGGTCCATGGTCGGTAATGGCAATTTCCTGTAAGCCTTTTGCTTGAGCTGCCTGTATATTCTCTTCAATGCTGCCCCTGCCGTGGCTGTAACGGGTATGAGTATGATAATCGGCAAACGGTATCATTTTCCTCACCCTTTACGAAAATAGTTTACTACTAATAACTTGCGCCATAAGGCGGAAGGTTATGTTAAAGGGCGGCAACACAACCAATAAACCTATTAAACTTAGCTTGTCTTGCAGAAAAGATCTCCCCGCCTTTACCACTCAATTTCATCGATACACGGGTCTCTTTTATCCCCGGCGGCCGGGATTGATTCCCGCAAGAAAAAGATTGACGCCAATAAAGTAAGGAGAATTAAAGCAATTGAGACGCCGATAGAGATCGAAAGGTTGTAATAATCCATCAGCCAACTTAAAAGGATTGGCCCTACCACCAGGCCGCCGTCGTTAAAGAGGCGAATCATGCCTACTGCGCTGCCTACCTTGGCGGCAGGAGTTATATCGGCGGCAATAACCATAGGCAACGACATGGTGAAAGCGGTTAGGGCGAAAAATATATTCGCAATAAAGAATAAGGGGAAATCTTTAACGATTAAGAAAAGGCTATTAGCCAGGAGCAATATCGACAGCCCGCCGATAACCACCGGCTTGCGCCCATACTTGTCGGCCAGACGGCCGCCGTAGAAAATCGCAGCCATACTGGCAAAACCGGAACAGGAAAGCGTAAAACCAATTAAGATACTGTCTATGCCGATGGAACTGCCGTAAAGGGGTATCAAAGTTTTTTCCAGGCCGTTCCGGTTAATAAACATCGTGAAAGCCAACAAGTAAATTGTCGGCATTATCAGCACTGATGCTTTAGGGGCCGGACAAGCTCCGGCTTCCGAGCCGCTTGGTGAATCCGATTTGAGCGTATCTTTTGCTGTTGTTTTTCCCTTGGAATGGGGAGAACGTAAGACTATATAAATACCGATAAGGTTCAGCAACACGCAAAAATAAAAGACCGCCCGCCAGTTAAAAAAAGCCGCCAGCAAGCCGCCGGCAAAGGGGAAGATCGAGGCGCCGGCCCGGCGGGCTATCATGGAATAGGAAATAATGCCGGCCCGGCGGGAATCATCCGTTAAAAGCAACAATTCCGTCTGCACGGCTATGGCGGTAAAGGTTGAACCGACACCCGTTATAACCCGCGCCGCAAACAGAATAAAATAGTGTGGAGCCATGGCCGACATGAGGGAACCTGCCGTTACAGCAATAAGGCCGAACACAGTCAGAAGACGGCCGCCAAAGCGGTCAATAATATAACCGGCCGGGAGGTTCATTACCAGCCTTGCCATACCGAAGGCAGAGAAATAAACCCCAATCTGAGTGGTAGTCAGCCTGCCCCACGCTTGGATTTCCCCCAAAACCGGCGTGATAATGCCGAAGCTTGCCATGGAAAAAACCAGGATTGAAGTAAGAAGAAAAATATCCGCATAGCTTGCACCGGCTCCGCCTTGTGCCGCAACCGCCTCTTGTTTAGGTTTTCCTGCCTGATCCAATGGATTCAAAGAAGGTTTCATCTATACGCCTGCCTCGCTTCTTATGCTTGTGGGCAAAATCTTTTTTTGCCTTTGCCGGCAAGATAATCAATTATCTTTTCTCTAGAAATATTGAAAATTTGCTCTTCGCCCACACGTTCTTCCTTAAGCAGCTTGAGAGACTGCTCAAAAGAACCCACCTGGTTGAAAAAATGGGCGTCGCTGCTGACCAACAGCATCGCTCCCGCTTTTTTAGCTGTTTTGACCAGACGGCGGCAATTTGCTTCGCTCCCCTTACGGGCATTCCCCCTCAGGGAGTTATTATTAACTTCCAGCAAAATATGCTTGGCTGCGGCCTTTTCAACCACCGCTTCAAAGTCAACTTCAAACTCCGGGTTCCCCGGATGGACAATACCGTCCACATAAGGGTTATCCATAACCTTTAACAGGGCTTGCGTGTTTTCCTCCCGGCCGCCTCCGGCATAGCAGACAACATGGAAGCCAACCAAAACCAGGTCCAGCCGGCTCAAAATATAATCAGGAAGATCCAGCCGGCCCCAACTGTCCAAAACGTTGGCTTCAACACCTCTGATTATTTCTACGCCGAAAAGCTTTGGCGGCAGA
>CAZYHL010000192.1:0-3767 GCA_964646795.1 uncultured Syntrophomonadaceae bacterium | reverse complement strand
CAAAAAAATTTGTTCTTATAAAATAAAAGTTTTTAATTTGTTAAAGTAGAATTAGGATGGTTACTTATATTTTCTATAGCTGCTTTTTTGTATGCATCTGCTCTTTCCAATGGATATAAAGTAGCAATACTATCCATAAAAACTTTATGGTTCGGATTTGATTGTAATTCAATAGTTCTTGACCAATCACCAAATTCATCTGCATAAGGTGTACTCATTGTGTATAGGGACATACTACCAATATTTGTCCAATAAAAAAACTTACTCGTCAAATTATAAGTATATGTAAGATATGGTGTGCAAAAAATCAATGATATACAGAAAACAAAAATTGCTTTTTTTGCTGAAGTTCTAAAATTTGGTATTAAATATAAAATTAAAGAAGCAATCAGCATGAAAATAATAACATATCCAAAAATTACTTTAATCATTGAAAGGAAAGCTATAGAAAAAGAAGATAATAACAGATATTTCAAAGAAATAGGATTATGTCTATAATATATTATAAAATAATAACATATAAGGCTGATAAAAAACCATGTAAGTGTTTCTGTATGGATAAATCTAAGCATCTGAAAAGAAGGGAAGTAGACACCTAAAAGAACTGTAAAGAAAAAAGAAATATTTTTGGGGGAATAAATAACTAACGTTTTATAAACAAAAATTAGTGAAAAATACAGTAAGATTGCATTGATTAATCTAATTGCAAATAATGGCATTTTGAAATATATAAAGGGCGCAATAAATAAGGGATAACCCGGGCCATTAGATAAACTAATATTAGGATATGGAGGTGAGTAGTAACCATTAAGTAAATTTTGGGCATACTCAATATATCGTCCTTCATCTCCAACTAAATTAGCTGGAAGTATCCAAAATTTTATTATAACGATACAAAGTATTAAAAGTGGTAATAATTTAAAATAAATGCTCGACATGAGCAATCTAATAAGCCTTTTCATGATAAATATTATTATAGTTACTATTAGGAATTTTAATTCACTGATAAATTTAATTTTAGCTTTGATGACGGGTAAAGGCGATGCACTTTCTAAAAGCAACCGAATGAAAAACTATTACTGAATTTATTGGTGATAAATGAACTTAATTGTCTTTAATAAGAGCAAGAAACCTGGCACACACATTTTCTATACGATATTTATCAAGATCAGGTATTATGAATTGATTACTGTAATCCCCGGAAAGAAACTGCCATATTACATTGGTGTCAAAATTCTTTGATGTGATATTAATGATGGGCCTTTTTGTTAGTGCATAATCAATCAATTTGCTCGGGGATTGTAAAACAGGATCATATTCAAAGTTAACCAAAAAGTCCATTTTACTCAATTCATAAATAAGGTTAAGCCGTGGGATATAATCCCTTATTTCAATTTTTCCCTTTAACAAATCCAAATATGATTTTATTAAATGAACCTGCTTGGTATATAATATCATTTTAAAGTTAAAATTCAACTTGCTTAAAAATAACAAGAATTTATCGGGATCCCTTGTTCCTTTTATCAATGTTCCTGCAAACGCAAAATGAGGAATTTTATTAGCTGGTCCCCCAGGATATAGAGTGACATCCTCAAAGCGAAAACCCTGCGGTATTTCAACAATTTTATAATGAAATTCAGGATAATAATTTACTTTAAATTCTTCCTTTGTGATGGAAATATAGTCGGTTTTCCGGGAGAACCATTTCTCAATATATTTAAAATAAAACATTTTTCTAAAACTGTCTGTTTTAGATCCCATGAATGGATCTCCACAATCAGCTACCCATAATTTGGCAATTTTTTGATTTTTACCCCAAACTTTAGCTACGCCCCAATGAACAGTGTGAGGTGAAGCGATAGAAATAAGTAAATCATAACCTCTCTCTTTTTTCAACTTATGGGCTACCTTCCAGGTAAGCTCAATTTGTGGATATTGAAGAAACAAGTTTAAACCTCTTTTCAAAATTCTGAAAAATATTCCGAAAAGCTTGTTTCTCCTGTCAATATTTATGTCTCTTAAGAATGATTTGCCCAGATCCTTGATAGTTAACTTATATTCCTTCTCAAAATCAGTATGTTCTGGCACTTTATGAGTTAATACTGTAACATTATGTCCCTGACGTGCAAATTCTTTTGCTAATTCTGTAGTTCGAAAAGATCGGGGTGAAATGTCGGGATAAAAACTCCGGCCTACTATTAATATTTTTTTTTCATATTCCATTTAATTTTTATTGAATTTACTTTATTACTGAGTGAATTATTAAAACTTGGTTTACCGGCTAAAACCGATATAATTATAAATTCTAATAGCATTTCAATATAATTAAATCCATTACTTATGATGATTTTTAAAATTATCCAATAACTTCCTGATTGTATAAAGCGATGTTAAAAGATTTTGATTCAGTTGGTATGGTGACCTTTTTAAATAATCATGGAAATATGGCAAAATTTGTACAGGAAAATCTTCAACCGGATGGAGTAACTCTTCTAAAGATTTAGCTTTCAATGCGAATATTTGATTTAATCCTTCATTCAATTTTATCTTATGTTTAGTAATGCGTAGAATTTTTAATTTTAAAGAATTGGGTAATGCTGATTTTAATTGTTTTATAATTTTATTTCTTAATGACATAGACTTTGCTTTAGCAAAAGGAATAATTTTTAAGTTCTCACCCAAAATGCCATTTTGTTCAGCCTCAAAAAATATCTTCCTGCCAATTCTTTTATCATTAGGTGTGCTTAACCAGAAATCTACTATTTCCTTATCCCAAAAAGGTAATCGTGTTTCAAATCCGAAAAATTCATAAACTCTTATGCTATTAACTATGAATTTAGCCTGACGCTCCTGCCAGTTGAAGTATTCTTGAAAATGCGCAGGTTCTTGAATATTACTTGAAAAAATATCAATTATTGTTTTTTCTATATCCCTATTATAAAATCTTGGGATAAACTTATTCATTACTCTTTTAATAGCTTGCCTGGAACTTTTACAAATCAAATCGAAGTCAATTAAATGTGATCCTGCCAAAAAGTCTAAGGCATGCCCGGGAACGAAAATATCTCCCGGCTTAATTAGTTCCATTTCCTTTAATTCATAAACTGCCAGAAAATCTTGTAAATGAGGTATTGAAACTCCGTTAAAAGAATAATGAATATAGTCATCAATAAGTCCGGTTTCATGTAATTGTTGCCATTTCTCCTCTGTATATTCCACAAAATGCCATTCATAATTAAGTGCTTTAGCGACCTGCTTGCTTATTTCAGACTGCTGATTTTTTGATGTACCATAAGAAAAGCATATTAAATTTTTAACACCAAGCTTATGAAGGTAATTTACAATAATACGTGAATCATGACCACCACTTAACGGAACGACCCAACGTTTGACGTCAGGAGTTTGTTTAATCATTTTTGCAAAAACTGAATGTAAAACCTGGTCAAAGGCACAAGTAAATTTAGCTATGCTTTCAAAAAGAAATAATTTTTCTTTAGGTTTATATTCAAAGTAGCGGGTTGAGTTTATTTTATTATTTTGTATGGTCACTATTTCGCCGGCTTGTAATCCATATACATTTTTATAAATAGTTCTATCTCCATAAACAAAACCAGAGGCAATATACTCTTCCAGTTTACCAGTATCTATTTCAAAAGGACCATTTTCTTTTTGAAATATTCCAAGGTTGTCAGTAATAAAACATTCATTTATTTTAACCCACATTGCAGGGGTAGCATCAAAAAACCCATAAAAATCTGTTAATAACC
>CAZYHL010000191.1:0-3773 GCA_964646795.1 uncultured Syntrophomonadaceae bacterium | reverse complement strand
AAAAGAAAAACGAAATAATGAACAGCCAACGCACAAAACAGCACATTTGCAAACCCTACAAGCAGACACACAACCGAAGTTTGCAAAAGAGCTGTTTTCTTGCCTACGCTCTAATAATTAGATTATGAATAACAAAACATTTAAAATACTATCAATTGATGGAGGTGGAATAAAAGGACTTTATTCTGCTACAATATTAAAAGAATTTGAAGAAAAATTTAATTGTAATATATCGGATCATTTTGATTTGATTTGTGGTACATCAACGGGCGGTCTTATTGCATTAGCCTTATCTCTAAAAATTCCTGCAAAAGAAATTTGTAATTTCTATGAATTGGAAGGTCCTAAAATATTTCCAGAATCATTCACATTTAATTTTTTCGGCAAGAAAATTTCAAGAAGATTTATAAAACAGATACTTTATAGAGGTAAATACTCAGACGAACCTCTTAAGAAGGCTTTAGAAGCTATTTTCAAAGAAAATAAAATTGGTGATAGTAACAACTTACTTTGTATTCCAAGCTATACTATTACTGAAGCAAGACCTTTTATTTACAAATTTGATCATCCTGAGGGTGATTTGGATCGGGATAATGGCGCTAGAATGGTTGATGTTGCATTAGCAACATCAGCTGCTCCTACGTTTTTCCCATTAGCCGAAATTCCTTTTTACGAAAATAAGCAATTTATAGATGGTGGTGTATGGGCCAATAATCCAACATTGGTAGGCTTATTAGAAGCACTTGATTATTTCGTTGGAGAAGGAAAAGACAAAAGAGGAGAAGGTAAAAAATATAAATGCATTAAGATTCTTTCTATTAGTAGTCTTTCTATTACAGGAGGAAAGCCTACTGGTTTGAAGAGAAATCGTTCTTTCCTAAATTGGGGCAATGATTTGTTTGAAACGTCAATGACTGGTCAAAGCTTTTTTACAGATTTCTTTCTAAAAAAAATAAAAAGTATTTCTAGTACAAATATTGATTATGTTCGCATACCAAGTGCAAGTATTTCGAGTGAACAAGAAAGTTTGGTTCAACTAGATGTAGCAAACAGAAAAGCTCTTGATCTAATGAAAGGTAAAGGAAAAGATCAAGCCGACATATATAAAAAACTACCTGAGGTAATTGACTTTTTTCGAGAAGTAAAAACCTATAAAACAAAATGATATGGCAAACAGTCACAACTTATTCCAAATTTACAATTCGGCTATTAAATTACCTAATAGTGAAAGAGAACTTTTAATGCAAGCAAGAAATTCACTTCGTAAGCGGATGCAAGATGTTTATCATAGATTCTCAGAAACTGAAAAGAAAACACATACTATTGAATTTCAAACTCAAGGTTCCTTTGTAATGGACACAATAATAAAACCTCACAATGGTGAAGAGTTCGATTTGGACGATGGGGTATATTTTCAAGGTAATTTAGCTGAAGAGCAAAGAGTTGATACTAAGGTATTCCATAATTTGATTCTTAAAGCAATAGATAGAAATAACGAAATTGAAGAAATATCAGACAAAAATACTTGTGTTAGAGTTAAGTATGTGAAAAATTATCTGAACAAAAACTTAAATTTTCACATTGATATTCCGATTTATTATGCAGAAGAAATGGTAACGCCTGAACTTGCACATAAAATGGAAGGATGGGTCGAAAGTAGTCCTGTTGAGTTTATTGCATGGTTTGAAGAGAAGGCTAAATCTGGTTTTCAAAAAGCATATTTGCTCGAATCTGTAAGATATGCTGAACCATATGAGAAATGGTTATCTGATATTAGAAAAAAAGATTGTCAGCTTAGAAGGATTGTTAGATATTTGAAATCCTGGGCGGATTTAAAACGACAGGAAATGCCTTGTGGAATTATAATGTCAATTTTAGCCGCGAACAATTATGTTGAAAATGAACGAGATGATATAGCACTACGTGATACACTAACTGCAATTAATCGTGACTTGGAGGCAAATAATTTTACTTGCTACAGACCAACTCCCAAAAGGGGTGAAGATTTATTTGCTAAAACTCCACAAGTTGAAAAGGAATATTTTAAAAAGGCTTTAGAAGGTTTTGTGGTTTCAGCGAACCAAGCGCTAAACAATCAAAATTCCAAAGAAGCTTGTTTAAAATGGCAGAAACATTTAGGTAATAGATTTCCTTGTCATTTAGCAAAAGATGAAATCGAAGGCGCAAAAACATATGTTGCCGCACCAATTAAAAACGATAATTCAAGAAGTGCTCAAAAATGATTGATGGAGCGAAATCAAGGCAAATAGCGTATGATTATGTCTCAACAGTTGAAAATGTTAAAATTTTAAACTACAGAGAAAAAGAATCTATCAGGCTTACATCTGAATTGGAGATTTGGCAAGTTGATACAGAGATATTATATGATAACATAATTACTCCAATTGTATTGCATATTGTTTTCACTACTCTATTCCCACTTGGATTCCCAAAGATATTCCTTTCTCCTGAAACATTTGAAAGAACAAAATATCTTCCACATGTTGGTAATGACAGGTTAGTATGTACATATGATTCAGAAATTGCTTCCACCAATCCTAATGACCCAGCGGGGATAGTCATTGAATGTATACGAAAGTCCAAAAGCATTATTCTAGATGGACTATCAAAGAATAATCATTCCGATTTTACTGATGAATTTAGAGCATATTGGGAGGAAAAATATGATAAAGAAAAATATCTCCCACAAAATATACTATCACTAATTAATGAAATTCATCCGGAATCTACCATTAGACTAATTTGCTTAAAAACTGACATTAGAAATTATAAATATATTATACATACTTCTGACGAACCAGCATCAAGGTTTAAAGAATTTTTAAATGAATATAATTTCAAATATGACGAAATAGATGTCCATTTCTTAGGAAAATTTCCTAAAAGCATACCTCCCTTTGATTTAAAAAACCGGGATGTAATAAATATAGTCAAGTCAGCGGGTAATGAATCTTTTGAAAAATTTAAATTATTCATTAATAATAAAGAGTTCCCAAAACTTGTTGTCTGCCAAAAGTATATTGGTGAAAAGTCTTATTTGTTTGGTTGGTTTCATAAACCTATAATTACAAATATAAATGGATTTAGACCCGGTAGATTAAAGCAATTCAGTGCCATTTCAACAATTCAATCTGGTGAAAATGTAAGTAGAATTACAACAGATGTTTTTACAAAGGATAGATTAGAAAATAGAACTTCTGGTATGAATGTTAGTAAAACCGAATACACATTTTTAATTGCTGGTGTTGGAAGTATTGGTTCCAATCTGATTTATTTTTTAAATTCGATTAACTCTCCTAAATATAAGTTAGTTGATACAGATACGCTTCGATTAGAGAATATTCAAAGACATCTTTTAGGTTTTGAATATATTGGTAGTTATAAAACAAAGTCATTAAAAGATTATATACAAAAAAACAACCCTCTTCAAACAGTTACTACTAAGGAAATTTCTATTATTGATATTATAAATAGTGACGCTGAGTATTTGAATGAGGCAGATTATATTTTTTCTTGTATAGGAAATGCAAATATTGACAATTGGGTTTGCCAATCCTTGAAGGATGGAACAATTAGTAAGCCTATATTTATCATTTGGGTTGAACCGTTTCTATGCGGAGGTCATTGTCTATATTTACATCCATCAAATCCCGATTTCAGAAAATATTTTGAAGAGGACTTTTTTAAGTTTAATATTATTGATAGCGTTGAGTATAAAGCTGGCAATAATGAACTTTCGCTTAGAGAAGTTG
>CAZYHL010000190.1:0-3826 GCA_964646795.1 uncultured Syntrophomonadaceae bacterium | reverse complement strand
TAAGATATTTAATCGTCTTACCCGATGCAACCCTTTTTCTTATTTCCGTGGAAGATATTGCCATGGCAGGTATCTCCAAATAATCGATTTTGTCCAAGCCCACCTTTTCCTTGTTTTTAATCCCTAGCTGCCGCTCCGGAAAAGCGTAACCCGGCCGTGATGCGGCAATAAATTGACAGATATCGAGGAGCAGCTCATGATCCTTCCAGGTCAAAATATCTAAAATAGCATCGGCGCCGGTAATAAAAAACAGCTTGGTGTCCGGACCGTAGTAATTCCTAAACCATTGGACGGTATCTATAGTAAAGGTAGGACCTGATTGAGAACGCTCTATTTCCACCCGCGATACGGCAAAATAAGGATTGTTTATGACAGCAAGGAAGGTCATCAGGTAGCGGTGCTCCTGATTGCTGACGGAAAGCCCTCTCTTATGGGGCGGGTTGCCTGAAGGGACAAAGACAACGTATTCCAGGCCGTACTGCTGTCTCGCTTCCTCGGCCGTCACCAGGTGACCCAAATGAATCGGGTCGAAAGTGCCGCCCATGATGCCAAGCTTCTTAACACTTTTTGGCGGCATTTGCATCCCGGCAAGCAGATCCTTGTTCTTTGCTGCCCCCGGCGGGGAGCTTTGCTTCCTGACGTGATTAATAGCCCTCACCCTCCCGGTATTGGAATTCAAATTCTCCGAGCAAAACCGTATCCCCTTCTTTAATTCCCCGCTTGATTAATTCCTTTTCAATCCCCACTTTTCTAATTATTCGCTGCAGCCTCTGCACGGCTTCGGGGTTATCAAGGTCAGTCATGGCCACCACTTTTTCAATATGTTTCCCCTTAACAAAATAGACACCTCTTTCACTGTGCACGGTAAAGGAGCGCTCCGGAGGTTCATAGATGGTTTTAGGGACTATTTCTTTCTTTTTAGCCTTTTCTGCTTTAGCTTCCTCTTCCTTAAGCATTGCTGCGGTATGAAACAACAATTCCCTGATCCCTTCACCCGTGACAGCGGATACGGGAAATATCCTTTTTTCGGGCAGCAGCTTCTTAAGCCTTGCCAAATTGGCGGCCGCTTGGGGAAGATCCATCTTGTTGGCTACAATTATCTGGGGTTTTAAGGCCAGCTCGCTTTGATAGCGCTCGAGTTCCCGGTTTATTTTCAAATAATCCTCCAAGGGGTCCCTACCTTCCGTTCCGGCAGTGTCAAGCAGGTGGAGCAAAATAACGGTTCTTTCCACATGCCTTAAAAAATCGTGCCCCAGTCCGGTGCCGGCGTGAGCCCCTTCAATCAGGCCGGGGATATCTGCCGCAACGAAACCGGCTCCTTCTGCCAATCTGACTACGCCAAGATTGGGCTTCAAGGTTGTAAAAGGGTAAGGGGCAATTTTGGGTTTTGCCTCGGAAATCCGGGAAAGGAACGTAGACTTGCCGGCATTAGGAAATCCAATTAAACCAACGTCAGCTACCACTTTAAGCTCCAGGAGGAGCAGCAATTCCTCGCCCGGTTCCCCTTTTTCCGCTATCCGGGGCGCCTGCCGCCGGGAAGACACAAAACGGCTGTTTCCCCTGCCGCCTCTGCCGCCCCTGGCTGCTACCGCCCGCTCACCGGATTCTACCAGGTCGGCGAGCATAATGCCTTTTTCCGCATCAAAAAGCTGAGTACCCGGCGGCACTTTAACGATTAGATCCTGCCCATCCTGTCCCCGGCGGTTGCTTCCCTCGCCGTTTTTCCCTCCTTCAGCCTTCATACTGAGACGATAGCTAAAATCCCTTAGGGTCCTCAGGCTGGGGTCAACTTCAAATATAACATCTCCGCCGTGACCCCCGTCACCTCCGTCCGGTCCTCCGTGAGGTACATACTTTTCGCGGCGGAAGGAAAGGGCGCCGTTACCCCCTTTGCCGCCCTTAACATTTATTTTTGCTCTGTCAATAAACATCTGGCCACCAATCCTATCTTAGCTGAGGCATTTTAAGAGGCATCTTAATTGTGATAATACTTAAATCTTCCTGTTTTTCAACTCTTAAATCAAACTGACTGTCTATTGACAGTATCTCTTCATATATATTCTGTGCCAAATTCTCCGTCCTATTAGAGGCTAACCGGTAACGGATCGATAAGAACGGTTCGGCGCCGCCGGAGCCGTCGGTTAACTTGATGTTGAGGCAAGAAGGAGAAACCCGCTGAAATAAATCCTTGAGAAATGAAGAAAGCTCCACTGTCTTCAAATTAATTTCGAAAAAATAGAGGGAATTATCTATGTTCAGGTTCACGCCAGCATCGGCAGGCAACGCAAGAATGAGACTTTCAAGGAAATTAAGCAGCTCCGGACCGGCTTCTTTGCTGATTAAACCTATTACTTTCAGCTTCTCACAAAGACATAGTATTGCCTGCTCTAATCTTTCCTTTTTTCCCAACTGGGACAGGGAGTATAGTATTTGCAGTTGGTTAACCAGCTCGTGCAGCAGATAACGGTCCATAGTTTCTTGCTCCCTTAATTAAACTTACTTTTATATTTTCTTCGTATTTCCAAAAAGATTTTTACCGGCAACTAACAGCAATTTAATACCTGCCGGCAATCAAAAAGCATTTTCGTAAAGGGTAAGAATTGACTTGCTTGATATTTGTAATTATAACAAATAATGCCTGAACAGGCAATTTGCACGATTTGAAGACGCTGCACAAGTAAAACATGAATAGACCCTTCATACTTTTGAGGGTCTATTCAGCAAAATAATTTATGCAATTAATCTCACTTTTGCTCGCCTTCTTGTGCGTTCCGGGCATCATTCTCTTTGAGGCGAATGATGCCTATAGGTGTTTGGGCATTCTCCTGCCCCATAGGATTGTCCTTTAAAATCGCCAAAAAATCTAATTCGTCCAGCTGCTCCGACGACAATCCCATAATATGGCCGTCCACGTAATTAATATCCGCAATTACAGCGTGGAAACCGGTTTTTTCATAAATCCTGCGGGCAACGGCTGAGGGGCTTTCGCTGGGAAGAATGACACAATTCCAGTAAGGTCCGTCGGGTCCGCCGCTCATGCCGTCGATACCGCGTACCTTTTCACCTACAATTTTATAAAATACCCCTCTGATGCCGAAAATTTTTGTGATCAAGCTGAAAAACGCACCGAGAAGAATCCGGAAAAGCCCTACCTGTTCTATGGCAACCTGCATTTTTTCCGGGGTTCCGATACCTCTCCCGGCTATTGACTTATAAACAAACCTATATAAGAGCCGCGCAAAAAACCCCGGTTTAATGTCATTAACATGGATTGAACGGTTTTGACTGTTGGCCAGGGCTTTGTCACTTACAAAGATGACATCGCCTTCCTTAAGGAAGCCGGTTAGATAATGAGAGACCACATCAACCATATCTTCTCCGGACGTTATAAAATGGGTTTTAAACAATAGTCTTTCATATTGCTTGTCCCCAACCTGACGGGTTGTTGTTGTGACAGGTAAATCCCTTGCCACTGCGCTCATATAGCTGCTCCTTTCTTTAGCTCTATAAAAATACCCGGGTTACCGGGCATTGAGTCTCTTAACTTACAAATTCTTTCGGAGGATTGACGCTTACTTGTTTCTTTGTGCGGCTGTTCCCTTCGTAAGCTACTACTCCGGTTACTTTGGCAAACAAGGTATCGTCTTTGCCTCTGCCAACGTTTTCACCCGGGTGAATTTTAGTTCCGCGCTGGCGAACTAAAATGCTTCCGGCACTGACAAGCTGCCCTCCGAAACGTTTAACGCCTAAACGTTTCGCGTTGCTGTCCCGTCCGTTCCTTGAGCTGCCCATACCTTTCTTGTGTGCCATTTAATCCACCCCCTTA
>CAZYHL010000189.1:0-3827 GCA_964646795.1 uncultured Syntrophomonadaceae bacterium | reverse complement strand
AGACATGCAGTTAACGCAGAAGGAAACATCGTTCCTGAAAGATTTAAAAGAGCAGGAACAAACCTGTGTAGAAAAGTATAATAAGTACGCAACCGAAGCCCACGATAACCAGCTAAAGGGGTTGTTCACACAGATTGGGCAAACCGAACAGCAACATTTGGATACAATCAATCAAATCATGAGCGGAACCGTTCCAGCAATGCAGTCGGGTGGAAAAAAACAGACGCAGTTAAATTTTACCTCAGTATATAACGTAGCATCTCCGGATCCAAGTAAGCAAAAAGACAGTTATCTTTGTACCGATTTATTGTCAACTGAAAAACATGTATCGTCCGTTTATGATACTGCCATCTTTGAATTTAAGGATACGAATATAAGAGATGTCCTTAACCATATCCAAAAAGAAGAACAACAGCACGGCGAGCAAATTTATAACTATATGGCACAAAACGGAATGTACAACTAAATACACTTCCAGATGCCCAAAGCGGGTTACGCTTTTGGGCATCTTAATATTCAGAGCAAATTCAAAGTACTATAGATAAACTGTATCCCTGGAATGATATTCGGACAATTCTTCAGAATGCCGGGTGATACGATCCGCTGTCTCGGAACTAATTAAATGTTCCATGCGGCAAGCGTCCTCTGCGGCTATTCTGGCCTTTAATCGCTTCCGGAGGACAATCATCCTCGCATCGGTTACAGCACATACTTTCTTTCTTGTTTACCTCAGGTCACCATAAGAAAATCCCTCTTTAAACCTAAATAGTTATTGGCGTTTGTCCATAACCATAATACTACTATTTTTAGCATATGTCGCTAACAAAGGAGTATAATTGGAGGAGAATAATACTATTTATGGTATCATAATTTCTTTCTTGCTGCGATCCGCCCTTTGCTATATAATATTTATTATTCCCTCGACCAAATTAAAAAAAGGAAGTGTTTTTTATGAGAGCAGCTGATGTTGTTCGTACTGTCTTCCTTCTAACCCTTATTACACTCTTAGGCAGTGGTTGCGCCGGTTCATCTTTGGATCAAGAATCTTCTCAAGGAACCGAAGAAAAAATTCAGTTGGGTAACACCATCAGTAATCTTGATGGTGGTGGTTACATCGCTCATCAGGGAGACTGGGTTTATCGTTGTGAGCTGGTGGATTCCGAAGAATTGGGTGCCCAGCTGGTTAAAAATAAACTTGACGGAAACGAAAAGACTGTTTTAGCAGAGGATATGCCTATTGATGTTCAGGTTATCGAAGACTGGGTTTATTATATCCGTCAAGGCGTTTCGAAAGAAGACCCCGATGCAAACGGGATCTTTAGAGTTAAAGCGGATGGTAGTAAACGCGAACGGGTTGGAAAAGATAAAGCGCTCGATCTACTGGTCATAGGCGATTGGATTTATTACAAACGGCTCACGGTAGAAGACGGTGTTCAGAAAATCGCTCTTGTTAAATGCAGGCCTGATGCCTCGGAACTCACAATACTCATGGAAGGCTATTTTTCGCAATTTCAATTGTCTGGGAATCTTATCATTTTCGATACCTCGACGGATAATGGGAAGTATATAAATAGTATGGCTTTTGACGGTGCCGACAAAAAACAGTTGGGTGACGATATAATCATGCAGTTTTTATGTGAAGGTGATTGGATCTTCTATACGGTGGACGAAACCGTTTATATGGACGACGAAGCGGTATCGAATCCGCTTTTAGGCCTTTATAAGATCAACTTCGATGGAACCGGCCGGACACCTATAACTAAACTGGAAGGCGCTGTCCCAGTGAACATCTCGGGAGAATGGATCTACTGCCAGAATATGAATGAGGGACAACAAGAGGTTTTCAGAATAAAACTTGACGGCACTGAAAAGCAGACACTCATCGACCATTCAGTTTGGAGCATAAATGTTTTGGGGCAGTGGATGTATTATTATGACAATCCTGTAGATTCGGCTGTCAACGTCTATCGCACCGTTTTAGGGACCTTGTATCGGATGGATATGGATTTAAAGAATACTGAAGCCGTCAATTAGAACAAACACCAACCTTATTTTAGGAATCGGTACCCTCTCAATTCTCGTGACATCACGCAAACGTTTAATTTTGGGCAGGATGATTCAGCAGTTGTTCGGATTCAGTTTAAGCGACAGGCACAAAAAGAAGGACGGTAATAATACCGTCCCATGCAATCCATATTATTGGTTTAATTACTATTGGCTATGATACAACAATGATTGAGTCGCTGCCGAAAATCGGAACTCCATCAAATGTAGATGCCGTCAGGGTAGCAAAGAGATGTCCTTAATCATATACAAAAAGAAGAACAACAGCACGGTGAACAAATTTATAACTATATGGCACAAAACGAGATGTACAACTGAATACTGCCAAATGCCCAAAGCAGGGTACGCTTTGGGGTATTTTTAATATTCAGAGCAATTTCAAATTACTTTATAGATAATTGAATCCCTGTATTGATATTCGGACAATTCTTCAAAATGCCGGTCAATACGATCAGCTGTCTCGGAACTGATTAAATGTTCTATACGGCAGGGGTCCAGAACATTCAGCATACTGATAACGCTGGCTTTTGAGACGCCAAGAGCGTTTGCAACACAAGGGGACGGTTCTTCTGTGTTTTTATAAAAATAATTGTGTCAGACAGATTTTGCCTTGATAGCATGAATAGATTCCCTAAAATACAGCAAACTAGCATTGAGGTGATAAGACATGCAGTTAACGCAGAAGGAAACATCGTTCCTGAAAGATTTATAAGAGCAGGAACAGATCTGTGTGGAAAAGTATAATAAGTACGCGACCGAAGCCCACGATGGCCAGCTAAAGGGTTTGTTCACACAGATCGGGCAAACGGAACAGCAACATTTGGATACAATCAATCAAATCATGAGCGGAACCGTTCCAACAATACAGTCGGGTGGCAACAAACAGATACAGTTAAATTTTACCCCGGTATATAACGTAGCATCTTCGGATCCAAGTAAGAAAAAAGACGGTTATCTTTGTACCGATTCATTGTCAACTGAAAAACATGTATCATCGGTTTATGATACTGCCATCTTTGAGTTTAAGGATACAAATATAAGAGATGTCCTTAACCATATACAAAAGGAAGAACAACAGCACGGTGAACAAATTTATAACTATATGGCACAAAACGGGATGTACAACTAAATACTGCCAAATGCCCAAAAGGGTTACGCTTTTGGGCATTTTTAGTAAATATTCAGAGCAATTTCAAGGTACTTTATAATTAATTGAATCCCTGTATTGATATTCGGATAATTCTTCAAGATGCCGGGTAATACGATCCGCTGTCTCGGAACTGATTAAATGTTCCATACGGCAGGCATCCTCTGCGGCTATTCTGGCTTCTACTCCGAGAACATTATGGAGAAACTGCTTAAGCTAAGCACTTCATATCTTCTTTTTATATTAACAGCCACATTTTTCCCATTCTCTGTCAGGGTTACAACACCGTACTTTTCCTTGATAACATACCCCTCGTCTCTAAGAACATTAAGCATACTGCTAACACTGGCTTTTGAGATGCCAAGAGCGTTTGCGATATCTATTGAACGGATACCCTCTTCCCTCGACAGCCCAAGCATGACCTTTAAATAATTCTCTTTGGACGGGGTCATTTTTCCCGTTTGGCCGTTTCCACCCATTTTCTAATAACCTCTAATCATAGGCACTCCGCACTTAGGGCTACTTTGCTCTTCTCAAACTTAATCGCTTCCACAGGACAATCATCCTCGCATCGGTCATAGCCGATACATTCTTCCTTGTTTACCTCAGGTCGCCA
>CAZYHL010000188.1:0-3839 GCA_964646795.1 uncultured Syntrophomonadaceae bacterium | reverse complement strand
GCCGCTCATCTTCATTACTGCTCCACTCATCTTTTTCATTCCTCCAATTCATTTTAGATTATTTTTACTTTTTATACTAATATCCTAAGTTTTTGAGGCGATCTAAAGCTTTATTCTTGCCGCCGCCTTTTTTCATTTCTTCCATTTGCTCCAGCGCTTTGCTTTCACGCTCTAGCTTTTCACGCCAGAAAGGTGCTTCTCTAAGGGTCAGCTCAACTTTCCGGGGGTTCAAATCCTTCCCTTTAAAGGCAGGGTGGTCAGCCCCATAGCGGTAGGCCCGGAAAATGGCGTTGCTTATACCCGAGAAGCTAATCTTTTTCTCGACATAAAACGGGTAAATATATTCCCAGACCACTTCTTTCTCGGGTGTGACCTCGAATAAGCGGCCCATGCCTCCTTCACAAATCAACGTATTGCCGTTGGGAAGACGCTGTGATCCGGAAATAAAGGGTGAATGAAAGTGGAGAGCATTTTCGTCCTTGAATTCCCAAACGATTTTACCGCTTTCAGGGTTCACTTCAATAACCCTGGAGAAGTTTATCATGCCCATACTAAATGTTTCCGGAGCGACTGCATCGTAACGGTGGGTACCGTTATCGTAAATCATGATATTGCCGTTCTCCAGCATGTGGGGATCGTGCTGGTGTCCCAGTTTGCCATCGCCGCCCCAGCGCCATTTTAATTCCTTGGTTTGCTTGTCGATAATGCCAATGGTATGCTGTCTCAGAAAGCTGGTTAAGATATCACCGTTGGGCAGCACATGGCATGTGTTGACGTGGGTCCACTCTTCCCGCGAACAAAGGGGGCAGATAACAAAATCGTCTAAGTCCAAAAGATGTTCATATCCCAGCCATTCCCAAACAACTTCGCCTTCCGGGGTTATCTCTTGGAAAGAATCCCCCCAAATAACGCCGTCCTTGGGTGTACCGGCAACCCCGCCTTTTACTTTATCTAGAAGTTCGGGGGGTACTTTGACAAATCTTAAAATCATGGTATTACCGTTAGGAAGCCGAGAAAAATCGTGATGCATGTATGGATCCTTGTATTCCCAGACCACTTCGCCGTCCCAGGTCATCTCAATGAGATGGCCGCCGATGCCGCCGAAGGGTACCGGCGGATCAATATCCTTGCCGGCATAAAGCAGGTTACCGTTAGGCAAAAGCTTCCCGTAGCAAGCCGGGACATAGGGAAATTCCCAGTTATGCACAAAATTCCCCTTCATGTCTATGAGCCATACGGTATTTTCTTCCATAGGGGCAAAAAGAGTATAACCTTCATAAGTTTTTCCGGGAGAATTAATGGTTACCGCTTTTAAACCTCTGCGTGAAAGAGTCATACGTCATACCTCCTTTTTTATATTAAGTAAATCTTACCAGACGGAAGAAATATATTCAACCCTTGTTGTTAAAAAAAGGTTAAACAGGTTTAAGCTTAACCTGTTTAACCACTATACCTGTATTGCCTAGTTCATGAAAGAACCCAGGAAAAGAGCAATCTGCGGGAAAGCAATGATAAGAATCAAACCTACGATCATCGCCATCCACAAGGCAGTAACCCCTTTGAAGACGTCTTCAAGCTTGAGGTCCTTGTCCAGGGTCCTCACCACAAAACAAACGACGCCGATAGGCGGTGTGAGCTGCCCAATCATGGTAACCAGGGTGAAGATAACTCCGAACCAAATCAGATCGAGATTCATAGCTGTTAACGACGGCAGCAAGATGGGGACAGTCAACAACAAAACAACAACGATGTTTAAAATAAACCCGGCTGCCAGGAAAATAGCAATGAAGATGGCGAATACCATCCAATCGCTTAAGCCTAAGCCAAATATTGCATCAGCCAAATCCATGGGGATTTTGCTGAGAGCCAAGGAGCTGTTGATAAACTCAATGCCAGCCATGAGAAAGAGAATCATCCCTGAAATATTGGCGGCTTCTAAAAGTGATTCGGACAGCATAGAAAATTTAAAATGCTTAAAGTCTTTAAGCAAGATAAAGACGAAACTGCCAAAAGCACCCACTGCACCGCCTTCAACAGGGGTGAAAAAGCCGGCATAAATACCACCGATACATAATATGAAGAGAAGCAGTATGGGCAGTATTCCCTTTGTTGCAATTATCTTTTCCTTTAAGGTATAGGAACGCACTTCAACATTTTTGAAGACCGGGTTTGTCTTAGCCTGAATATAAAGCGCGCCGCTGATCAAACAAGCCAGCATGATACCAGGAAGTACACCGGCAATGAAGAGTTTGGCTATCGATGTTTCTGTAACGATAGCATAAACAATAAAGATGGTGCTGGGCGGTATCATAATACCGAGGGTCCCACCAGCAGCAGTAGCGCCTGCAGCCATGGAAAGAGGATAACCGGCTTTTTTCATTTCCGGAATAGCTACTTTACCGATGGTGGCGGCGGTTGCGAAACTGTCGCCGCAGACGGCGCCGAAAGCGGCTCCCGTGAATACTGTGGCCATTGCCAGAGAACCGGGCAGTTTGCCGGCCCAAGCCCTCATAGCATTAAACAAATCCGCGCCAAGGCCGGATACGGCCACCAAGCTGCCCATAACCACGAAGAAAGGAATAACGGCAAGGTAATAGTCACCTACAGCACTAAATAGGGATCTGCCCGTAAAGCTGAACAAAGAGGTAAATGACGTTAGTTTAGCAAATACCACCATACCGGCGGTGCCGAGGCCAAAAGCCAAGGGCAGACCGCTCAGCAGTAATGTGAGCATTAATACAAGCCCAAATACCCCTGTCAACGTCGGGCTGAATCCTAATGCCGTGAACCAGCTGGGAATAGTCCAAACCAACAAAGGTAACCCTATCATAATAACAAGACCTGCTATTGAAAAATTGTTTAAGAAAGTTGCGAAGGCATGCAACAGGTCTCCCAAGACGATAGGCACATAAAAAACAAGGCCTACGAACATGATATAAACAATGAGGGATATGGGCAAACCGGTCAGAACTTGCCCTGTCAAAGTCTTAATGCTTCCGGCATAAACAAAAAGTCTCCAGGCCATAATAACTACCAAAATCATTTCCAGAATAGTGTGGGCGGTACCTAACCCACCCTTTATTTTATCCGAGAATTTCTCGAAAAATAGGTCTATCGTGATATGCCCCTTGATGGATCCTACGTAAGCTAAAGCTACGAAGGTAAGGATACCCATCATATAAGTCACAGCTTCCGAAATCCAGGGGAAGCTGATATCGACTAACTTCAAGGACACGTCAAGGGTAACGGCAATAATCATTGCTACTACCAGCGCCATTGCCAGCAATGTCAGCTTTTGGGCTATAGGATAAAATATCCCGTCCAATTTCTTAGCAATGTTTTCCACCGCATCCCCAGGGCCTGTTTTCCGCCTGGTTTCCACTACGGCTTCTGCCATCTAATTTTCCTCCTTTAACTGAAAAATTAATTATTATAACAAAAAAACTAAATCAGCTAACCCAGAAACATGATGACTTCCAATTTATAAATTTCTCTCCCCAATAGGGGAGAGAAGATATAAATTAGGTTCAACTATTTGGCAACAGTCGAATAATCCGGGACAAATACGCCTGCCGCTACCTTTTCCTCAACGCTGCTTTGGATCTTGGCCAAGATTTCCCGGGCAACCTCGCCCTTGCCAATCTCATCGATTTCAGCAAGGTAAGCTTCTGTCAGACCTGATACTTTTTCCACCCATTTGGCGTACTCTTCCGGGTCCTCATTAGGCAGGTCATAAATTACTGTATCTTCATACATTTCATACATTCTTTCGCTGTCAATCAGAGCGCCTTCATCGAGGGCAAGACCGCTCTTCTCGGCGAATTTTTCGCCTGCTTCGT
>CAZYHL010000187.1:0-3923 GCA_964646795.1 uncultured Syntrophomonadaceae bacterium | reverse complement strand
TGCTCAGGCATGTTCTCCAAAAAGCCGGCAGAGCAGCGATTTATTTTGAAGGCTGTCATGACCTGTCCCGTCTTCCTTTCTATCTTTCCCGTAAATACTGGCGTGATAAAATAATCATCCAGGAAATAACCCACGAAGGCATATTAAAAGGGATTTACAAGAGGATGCCGTTAATGCTGGGAATAACAACTAACGTCTATTTGTCTCCCGGATTGAACAACTCCGGAAAACCTTCTTTGCCGGAGAAATATTTTTTGAAAAATCTTGACCCCAGGGGGTTTGCTCTCGTTAATGCCGATGACCCGCTATGCCTGGAAGCCGCTGATGCCACCTCCGCCCAGGTTGTCACCTACGCCCTTAATTACCCCAACGCCATGATTATCGCGGAAGATTACCGCCCCCGTCCTTTCGGCTGCAGCTTCCGTATCACAATTAAAAACGACCTTTCTTGTCTGGGAGGCTGGATTTACCCTCCCCAATCCTTTACAGTCAGCCTTCCCCTGCCCGGCAAAGCCGGCGTTTATAACGGCCTGGCCGCTGCCGCCTGCTCTCTTGTCTTGGGCCAGCGAATAGATGATATAGCCCGCGGTTTTAAAACATTTCCCGGGGTTAAAAGAAGGTTTGAATTAATCCGGCATAACAGCATTACAGTAATAGACGATACCGTTCCCAATCCCCCGGCGCTGAAAGCATTTTTTGAAAGCTTGAGCACCTTGAGCTTTAAAAAAGTCTTTATCATCTTCTACCTGGAGAAAGGTAAAACCGACAAAGATAGAAAGATAGCTCAGGGGCTTTTGGAACAGGAAAATAGTATCCCCATCGGTGAGATATTTCTGACGACTTCCAGGTTCGACGCCCCGTCTGGTCAGGCAGGCGCAAAAGAAGAAAGGGCTTTCAGAGAAACCTGGCATGCGGGTGGGGGCATAGCCCGGTTGTCTTTTTTCCAAAGCCTGGAAGATGCCATGGAAGAAGCCGTCTTATCCCTCCGGAAAGGAGACCTGCTTCTCTTTCTGGGAGGAGCGGGGATGAACCGGGCGGCGGCTCTTGTCTCTAAGATGCTCGAGGCGCCCCAGGGAATCTTAAACGATGAAATCGTTATACCCGAAGAAATAACCGCACCGGGCAGTGTTTTAAACCCTACTTGAGTTATTCTTCTAAAAGCTTAATCTCGCTTAAGGGAAAGTCTTCCGCTTGTTTTGTATCGATTATTTCTACCCGCACGCTTCTCCTGATTATATTAACACCCTGAACTTTCCCTGTGCCCACGGGTGTAATGACATTATCCCCGGCCTTAGGAAAAATTTCTTTGGCATCCTCGTAACTGTCGGATTCATAGCGGAGACAGCACATTAACCGCCCGCAGATACCTGATATTTTGGTCGGATTCAAGGAAAGGTTTTGATCTTTTGCCATGCGGATGGAAACAGGTTCAAAGTCCCCCAGAAAAGTGCTGCAGCACAACATCCTGCCGCATGTGCCAAGACCGCCGATCATTTTGGCTTCATCCCTGACACCGATTTGCCGTAATTCAACCCTGGTTCGGAAAACAGCAGCCAGATCCTTCACAAGATCCCGGAAATCAATCCGTCCATCGGCAGTGAAATAAAAGATGACCTTACTTTTATCAAAGGTATACTCCACGTCAACCAGCTTCATATCCAAACCATGTTTAGCTATTTTTTCCAGGCAGGTATTAAAGGCTTCCTCTTCCTTAAGGCGGTTCTCTAAAACCTGCTGGCAGTCCTCTTCCTTGGCAATCCGCAAAACATTTTTTAAAGGCAGCACCAGGTCGGTCTCGTTAACGTCTTTTGTTTCCATAACCACTTCCCCGTATTCCTGTCCCCTTGAGGTTTCAACGATGGCAGGAGTCCCCAGTTTCAAGGTTAGGTCCCCCGGATTAAAATAATATACTTTTCCCGCTTTTTTAAAACGTACACCAACCACTTTAACCATTATTTATATTACCTCCTTAAGCTCCAAAAGCAAGACACCGAGAGCAAGTTTAGGGTTAACCAAAGCGCCCAGGTCCTCTTTTGCTTTAACAAGCGAATTAATAGCGGTAAGGATACTATGCTGCCGCCAATATCGATCATTTTGATAAAATTCCAGGTAATCAATATTCGTCACATAGTCTTCTTTACCTGTTTCACGATAAAGAAACATATCCCGCAAAATCTCCAGGCATAAATCCAAGAAAAGGGCAGACTCTTTCTCCTTCGCCAACTCTTCAGCCAAAAGGAAGATTTCTTTTTTTGCCAGTTTTCTTAAACCCTTAACAAAGGAATAGGCCCGTTCTCTTAAGGCATAAAAATCTTCGTCCTCGGACAAAGCAACGGCCAGTCCCGCTTTCCCCCGGGCAAGAGCGGCAAATACACGGGCTTCTCCCGGTAAAAGGGTTCTCTTTTTAACCAGGTAAGCAGTAATTATCTTTTCCGATACCGGCTGAAAAGGGAATATCCGACACCTAGATTTAATCGTCGGGAGCAGAGCCTGGGGACGCCCGGATAAGAGGATAAAAACCATGTACGGCGGCGGCTCTTCCAGCGTTTTTAAAAAGCTGTTGGCGGCAGCTAAGCTCATATCCTCCGCGTCCCGGATAATGACAACTTTCTTCCGCCCCTCATAGGGCTGACTTAACGACTCCTGCTTCAGGGCGCGGATCTGGTTAATCCTGATGCCGGTGCCTTCCTTGATGATTAACCGTACGTCAGGATGATTTAAGCTCATTGTTTTACGGCATGAGAGGCACTTCCCGCAGGGAGGTTTTTCTTCCTCCCGGCAATTCACGGCCTGGGCCAATAAAAAGGCAAGGGTCTCTTTCCCGGTGCCTGCCGGACCCGTAAAAAGCAAGGCATGATTTAAAGTATCTTCCGCTAAAGATTTTCTAAGCAGTTTAATTATCTGTTCCTGCCCTATAAAATCTTGAAATGGCATTTTTTAACCCTCGCTCATCGTTTTGGCAGTTCTTACGAGCCGTTATCCGACCCTAGAAAAGCTTGTCCTTCAACCGGGTAAATATTTCCTGATGAATATCCTCAACACCTCTTAGGTCTGTCCCTTTCATACAGTCAACCTCAAGCCAGCCATATTCCCGGGCAAGCCCGCAGGCTATCCTGTAGGATTCCCTTAAATAAGCAAAATCCCTTTCATGGATATCCTTTTCCGCCTTGCCCGTAAATTTATTAACCCTGCCTTCCATGATTCTAAAACTCTGCTCGGGTGGCATGTTTAGAAAAATGACGGCATTAGGGACAGGCAAAGAAAATTTGACAAACTCCAAATCCCAGAGCCACCTAAGGAATTCTTTTTTCTCCCCGGCACCCGTAATTTTAGCGGTTTGATGCACCATATTGGAGGTGGTATAACGATCGGCAATTATAACCGCACCGCTAAGGTAATCAGCTTCCCAATCCCGTTTATAAGAAGCATACCTGTCCACGGCATAAAAAGCGGAAGCGGCGTAGGGGTTGACAGCGGCAGGGTTTGCACCGAAATCCCCTCTCAAGTACATCTTGATTAACGCTGCTGAATCACTTTTATAGTTGGGGAAAGAAATCTTCCTGACCCGGTGTTTTTCCGCCGCCAGTCTCGCATACAGCTTTTCCGCCTGTGTGGCTTTGCCGCTTCCATCCCCTGCTTCGAAAATAATGAGCTTGCCGCGCACCAGTTTCCGCCTCCCCAAACAATCTTAAATCCTTCGCTTACTCTATATTTTAAGCTATTAACGCCTTTCTTACAACCGAATCGTTGACTAGAGAAATATTAGGCGAGAACCTTAATAGTATTTAGCTCCCGGTCCGCCGCCGGCAGGATAAGCCCCTGCTTTTTAATGACCGTAAGCCTTTCGTACAACAAAGGTGTGATTCTCTCTCCCGGAACCAAAAACGGGATTCCGGGGGGACAGAGAGTTATCATTTCCCCGG
>CAZYHL010000186.1:0-3927 GCA_964646795.1 uncultured Syntrophomonadaceae bacterium | reverse complement strand
ATGACGGATCCGGAGGAGGCCAAACGTTTTGTTACCGAAACGGGGGTAGATGCCCTGGCCGTGGCTATCGGCACTGCCCACGGCCCCTATAAAGGCGAACCAAAACTTGATTTTCCGCGGCTGGCTGCGATTAAAGAAGCCACTGCCATTTCACTGGTGCTGCACGGTGCATCCGGCGTTCCGGAAGAGAGCATTCGCCGGGCTATTGAGTTGGGAGTGCAAAAAATAAACATTGATACCAATATACGCCAGGCCTTTACCCGGGGCGTAAAAAAAGTGCTGGAGGAGAAGCCGAAGGAATATGATCCAAGGAAAATATTGGGTCCTGCAAAGGCAGAAATGAAAGAAGTTATTAAAGAGAAAATGCGGCTCTTTGGCTGCTCCGGGAAAGCTTAAGGGAGGTGGAAGCATGAAACTGTTTTTGGACACGGCCAACCTTGCGGAAATCGAGGAAGCTGCCGGTTGGGGGGTTTTGGCGGGGATTACTACCAATCCTACCCTTGTGTCCAGGGAAAAAGGAGACTTTCACCAGATATTAAAGGACATAAGCCTTTTAATAGATGGTCCTATTAGTGCCGAGGTTACCGGCATGACAGCGGCTGATATGGTTAAGGAGGGCAAGTTCTTAGCTGGAATTGCCCCTCAGATTGTCATTAAGGTTCCCATTACGGAAGAAGGGCTTAAAGCTGCCAAGGAACTAAGAAGAGAAGGAATAAAGAGCAATATTACCTTGGTATTTTCGTTAAATCAAGCTTTATTGGCCGCCCGGGTCGGAGGTGCCTTTGTCAGTCCTTTTATCGGCAGGTTGGACGATCAGGGCCATGACGGCATGGTTTTGGTTAAAGAAATAGCACAGGTATTCAGGTATTATGCGTTGCCGACGGAAATAATCGCTGCTAGCATACGCCATCCCCTGCATGTTGTTGAAGCTGCCAAGGCAGGAGCTCATATAGCGACTGTTCCTTTCAAGATTCTCCGGCAAATGGTGAAACACCCTCTCACCGACTTGGGGATTCAGGCTTTTCTGAAGGATTGGGAGAGCAAGAAATAAAGGAAGAGGAGATATTATGGAAAGAGAACTGGCTTTGGAATTTGTGAGGGTCACGGAAGCGGCGGCTCTTGCTTCGGGGCGTTGGATGGGCCGGGGCGAAAAAGAAGCTGCCGATGGGGCTGCGGTCGATGCCATGCGGTCTGTTTTTGATACAGTCAATATTAAGGGAACAGTAGTAATCGGCGAAGGCGAAATGGATGAAGCCCCCATGCTTTATATCGGAGAAGAGTTAGGCGGGGCTGAAAAACCCGAAGTTGATGTGGCTGTTGACCCTGTTGAAGGGACCAATCTGGTAGCCAAGGGTCGCCCCGGAGCTATTGCCGTTGTTGCCGTCGCTCCCCGGCACTGCCTTCTGCACGCTCCCGATATTTATATGGATAAGATAGCCGTTGGCCCTAAAGCCAAGGGCAAAATTAACCTCGATGCCCCTGTTAGGGAAAATTTAAAAGCGGTGGCAAAAGCCCTCGGCAGGGATGTTTCCGACCTGGTTGCTATCATCCTGGAGCGGACTCGGCACGAAGAAATCATCCGTCAAGTGAGAGAAGCCGGCGCCCGGGTTAAATTAATCACCGACGGAGATGTTTCTGCTGCTATTGCAACAGCCATTGATAATACGGGTGTTGACATTTTATTTGGCATTGGCGGCGCTCCTGAAGGGGTTATCGCTGCTGCTGCCCTCAAATGTCTGGGAGGGGAAATGCAAGGGCGCCTTGTCCCGGCAAACGAGACTGAAACCAACCGTATCAAAGAAATGGGACTTACGGATGTCCACCAGCTTTTAAGCGAGGAAGATCTGGTTAAAGGAGAGGACGTAATATTTGCGGCAACAGGGATAACCGATGGAGACCTGCTTCAAGGCGTCAGGTATTACGGCCAAGTTGCCCAGACCCATTCCCTGGTCATGAGGGGCGTAACGGGTACCGTCCGCTTTATTGCTGCCACCCACCGGTTGGAAAGGAAGCCCCATTTTGTTTCCCTCAGCCGTCGTTAAATATAACAAGAGGATTATCTTCTTCAGAGGTATAACCATGCTCAAATTGTCAATATTATGTATTAAATGCCTCTGCGCTTAAACCAGTCTTTGTAAAGACGGACAACTTTCTTTTTACATCAAAAAATCCTAATGAAAATGAAGCAAACTTTTTAAGCGTCCTCATTTACTCCCCGATTCCCTGGAAGCGTTTGATGTGGATAATAGACGGAGTTGAAAGATATATTATGGTACAAGCCTGGCTTATTTTTGTTGTAAGTTCTGCCGCCGTGTTCTGGGCCGGAAGCCACCTTACCGCCAACGCCGAAAAAATAGCTCGGCTTACGGGTTTAGGCGGGTTGTGGGTGGGCTTGATTATTCTTCCTTTTAGCACTTCCTTGCCGGAGTTGGTGTCCAGCTGGAGAGCAATATCTCTCGAAGCCCCCGATTTAGCTGTCGGTAATTTTTTAGGCAGCAATATGTTTAATTTGACAATCATAGCCCTTATAGACCTGGTACAGGGAGAAGGCTCTCTTTTCAAGCTTATCAGCAAAAGACACAAAAAAACAACTTACTTCTTGATTATAATGACTTTTCTGGTTATTGCCGGTATAGCTTTCCCTGTTAACATCATTTCCCTGTCCCCGGTAACGCCTCTGTTGTTTATTCTGTACCTGACGGCAGGGTTTGTCCTGAGAAAGAAAGATGAAACCGAAGCAGAAGAACAGCCGGCCTGGAACAGGGGAGAGTTTATAAAAGCCGCAGCCGGTTACCTGGTAGCATCAGCAATAATCGTCTTTGCCGCTTTGAAGCTGGCTGATGCCGCGGAAACCCTGGCGGTTTTAACCGGGTTAGGGCAAACTTTTGTCGGCTCCACTTTTTTAGCCATCAGCACGTCCCTTCCCGAGGTGGTCACCACGACGACGGCGGCCCGCATGGGCTTACTGGATATGGCTGTCGGCAATATTCTGGGCGCTAATATGATGAACCTTAACCTTTTGTTTGTGATTGACCTTTTTTACAGCCGCGGCGCCCTCCTTGCCGCTGTTTCACCACTTCAATATGTTACTGCCGCTATGGGGATTGCCATAACGACGCTGGTACTATATGGTATTAAATGGCCTTCCGATGTGGTTTTAGGTGATATAAGCTTAAACTCTCTCTTTATCTTAGCCGGTTTCATTTCCGCCGTAGTAGTGCTTTTCCTCTTAGGAGGTACATTTTGAATAACGGAGGTTGTTGTCTTTGGCTGAATTAAATAACGGCAAGGAATTAAATATTAGCAATCTGGAGGAAAAAACCCTTCAGGAACTCTATGCTTTAGCCCGGGATTATGAAATTAAGGGCTATTCCCTGATGAAAAAAAGAGAACTTGTCTTTGCTATCTTAAAGGCTGCTACGGAAAAAGACGGGTTCCTCTTTGCCGAGGGAGTTCTTGAGATAATGCCGGAAGGGTACGGGTTTTTAAGAGCGATTAATTACCTTCCCAGCAGTGAGGATATTTATATCTCCGCATCCCAGATCCGCCGGTTTGATTTAAGAACCGGAGATAAGGTATCCGGCAAGGTCCGCCCTCCCAAGGACAACGAACGCTACTCGGCGCTCCTGCAGATGGAGGCCGTCAACGGCAGAGATCCGGAAGAGGCCTCTCGGCGGCTTCATTTTCCCGCCTTAACACCTATACACCCGCAAGAACAACTGGTTTTAGAAAACAATCCCGACTTGCTGGCTTCCCGGATTATCGACCTTCTGGTACCTGTCGGCAAAGGCCAGCGGGGGTTGATAGTATCGCCGCCCAAAGCGGGCAAGACCATGCTGCTCAAAGAAGTAGCCAACAGCATGGCTATAAACTATCCGGAACTGGACCTCTTTATTCTTCTGATAGATGAACGGCCTGAAGAAGTAA
>CAZYHL010000185.1:0-3959 GCA_964646795.1 uncultured Syntrophomonadaceae bacterium | reverse complement strand
TTTTTACTGATAAACCCCAGCTGGTTGTGGTTAACCTGGACGAAGAAGACCTGGGTACCACCCCCTCTTTTTTCGCGGAGCTGTCCCGGCTGGTAGAGGAGAAGGGCTGGCAAATCCTGGCTCTCTCCGCCTGCATAGAAAGCGAAATCGTCCAACTGGATGCCCCGGAACAAGTAAGCTTTATGGAGGAACTAGGCATCGCCGAAGCCGGGAGCTGCGCAGTAGCCCGCCAGGCCTATAGTCTGCTGGGCTTAATATCCTTTTTTACGGTGGGGAAGGATGAAGTCAGGGCTTGGGCTATCAGGAAAGGGAAAACCGCCTTGGATGCCGCTGCCGTCATCCATACGGACCTGGCCAGAGGTTTTATCCGTGCCGACGTGATGAAAACCGACGATCTCCTGGAAGCCGGAAGTGAGGCCTTGGTCAAGGAAAAAGGCCTTGCCCAGCTGGTGGGGAAGGATTATTTAGTCCGAGATGGTGATATAATCCATATCAGGTTCAATGTTTAAAAAAAAGGCGGCAGAGGCAAGCATTGGCCTTTATGGGCTTAACTTGGGGAGCGCTGATTTGACATGATTCCTAAATTGTGATAAATTACTTTATAAGTGGGCAGCTTGTCCGCTTGCCATGATTTATTTAGGAGGAATGCAGATGCTTGGTAAAGTTAAGTGGTTTAATCAGGAAAAGGGTTATGGCTTTATTGAACGGGAGGAAGGTAGTGACGTTTTCGTTCATTATTCTGCTATCCAACAAGAAGGTTTCAAATCACTGGCAGAAGGCGACGAAGTGGAGTTTGATATTGTTGACGGCGAACGCGGCCCTCAGGCTGCTAATGTAGTTAAGTTATAAATTTCCATTGATAGCTGATGGAATTACATAGCTTATAAAAAGAAATTCCAAAACGACAAGTTTTGGAATTTCTTTGTTCGGGCATAAGGCAGGATTTTTTCCCAGTTTGGGGAATATTATTAATATAGATAGTGAGACTTCCAATAAGGAGTGAGAGCGTGTGAAGATTACAGTCAGGGGTAAGAATATCAACGTAACGCCGGCTCTGAGGGATTATGCAAGCAAAAGAATCAACAAGTTGGACAAATACTTTGACAATGCGGAAGCCCAGGTAAATTTGAGTGTCACCAAGGAAAGTCATATTGTAGAAGTAACGGTATTAGTAAACGGGTTGATTATTAGAGGAGAAGAAGCAACAGAAGATATGTACGCTTCAATTGACCTGGTAATAGAAAAACTCGAAAAGCAGATTGAAAAATATAAGACCAAGCTGATTAAAAGAACACGGAACGGGAACAAGGCTGCCGCCGGACAGGACGACGAGGCGAAAGCCGGCGAAGAGGAACCACGGATTGTTAGGACGAAGCGGTTTACCATGAAGCCTATGGCCGTAGAGGAGGCCATAATGCAAATGAACCTGGTGGGCCATGATTTTTTTGTCTTTGTTAACGCCCAGACGGAGAATGTGAATGTCATCTACCGCCGCAAAGACAGGAACTATGGTTTGATCGAGCCGAATATTTAGGTATAAAGCCGGCTTCCTCGGGGAGCCGGCTCAATTAATTTATTAAGAGTTTTGCTTTTGACGGAGGGCTTTAGAATGCCGGAGTACCAGGAGGCAACAGAAGACAAAGTTGCGGTCGTTATTTTTGAAGGCGGGGCGGCGGATTCCCCGGTTGAAGAAATGCTGGCCTCAGTCCGCCATGCACTTCTCCTGGATAACCTGGAAAAATTTATTTCCTCCCCTTTAATTGGGCCTGTTTACCTTGTTACCGACTGCCCGGCGCTGGCCCGGGACGGAGAAGCCCTGGGAGCGATACCTGTTAGAAGCGAAAGGACGATGGCCGGGTTTTCCTTCGGCCGGGAATTGCAGCGGGCGGTTCAAAATTACAGGTTAAGACATGTTTTCTCCCTGGGGGGCGGTGGAGCCTCCCTGCTGTCGCAGGTTGAGATTGATGAGATCTGCTCGCGGCTTTTAACGGGCGAGAAAGTAATCCTTTCCAACAACAGCCAGTCTGCCGATATGACGGCTTTTACCCCCGCATCGTTATTACTGACCATCCCTCCCCCTGCCATGGATAACACCCTTGGTTTGGAGCTGCAGCAGGGAACAGGCATAACCCAGGAATTACTGCCCCTGTCCCTGGGCACTATTTTCGATTTGGATACACCCTCCGACCTTTTGGTGCTGGCTGTGACGGGGTTTGCCGGTCAGAGAGCCCGGAAAAAACTTGCTTCCTTGAAGCTGGATACCCGCACGCTGACGGCAGCCCGCCGGGCCCTGGCGGGGAATTACGAAGAGGTACTGCTGTCGGGACGGGTCGGCGCCCCTGTTATTGCCCGGATTAACAGCACCCTTAAGGTGCGTCTGCGGGTATTTTCGGAAGAAAGAGGCATGAAGGCCTTAGGCAGGATAGACAGGGGAGAAGTTGTGTCAATGATGGGTTATTTCCTGGCGGAAGCGGGAATAAAAGGTTTCTTTGATTATATCAATCGTGTTGCCGCCTGCGCCTTTATTGATTCTCGGGTTATTTTTGCCCATAATAAGCTAAACCCTTCCGTAGCCGACCGTTTTTATTCAGACTTAGGGCTTTGGCAGAAAATAAAGGATCCTTTTATCAGGGAATTCACCAGAGCTGCTCAGGAAGCGCCGCTGCCGGTTATGCTCGGGGGGCACAGTCTTGTTTCAGGCGGTCTTTGGGCTCTGACAGAGGATATCGGCTGTAATATTTAAAAAATAATAAGGCTGCCGTCTTAAATTACACATTTAAGCCCGGTTTAAAGCCGCTTCGTCTTGTTATCACCGGGATAAAGTGATAAAATATTTAAATGGAAAAAGTTTGCTGGGACCTTAGGGTCCTTTCCCTCACTTAACGGGAGGTTGGATATTGATGGGATTGTTGCAAAGACTGTTTGGGGATGCCAACGAACGGGAAATAAAGAAGCTTATGGACATAGTCGAGGCAGTTAATAACCTGGAGGAAGAGGTTAAAGCCCTAAAGGACGGGGAATTAAAAGCCAAGACGCAGGAATTCCGCAGTCGCTTGACGGCAGGGGAAAGCCTGGATGATCTCCTTCCCGAGGCTTTTGCCGTAGTCAGGGAAGCGGCATGCCGCACTTTGGGGATGCGCCATTTTGATGTACAGGTACTGGGCGGGCTTGTCCTCCATCAGGGCAAGATAGCGGAAATGAAGACAGGTGAAGGGAAAACCCTGGTGGCGACCCTGGCTGCTTATTTGAACGCCCTGGAAGGCAAAGGCGTCCATATCATTACCGTTAACGATTACCTGGCCCGCAGGGACAGCGAGTGGATGGGGAAAATATACCGTTTTCTGGGCCTGGAAGTAGGATTGATTGTGCACGGCCTGTTACCTGAACAGCGGAAGAAGGCCTATGCTGCCGATATAGTCTACGGTACCAATAACGAGTTTGGTTTTGATTATTTAAGGGATAACATGGTTACCTACAAGGAAAATTTGGTGCAAAGGTCTCTCCATTTCGCCATTGTCGACGAGGTGGACAGCATTCTCATTGACGAAGCCAGGACGCCTCTGATCATCTCCGGCCAGGCCGGTAAACCGCCGGACCTTTACAAGAACATCAATACAGCTGTGTTGCAGCTGGTGCGAACGGGCAAAGTGGTTTATAAAAAGGACGATCAGGAAGAGGCGAGGGAGGAGCAGGGGGACCATTACATCGAAGTTGACGAAAAAGCTCATACCGCCACCCTGACCGATAACGGCCAGGATCGGATTGAAAGGATTCTCGGCCTCAAAATTTACGGTACGGCCGGCACCGAAGCGGGCGATGACCAGGATGCGGAAGACAAGGCAACTTTGGAAAACATGGAATGCCAGGGGATGATTAAGCAAGCCCTCAAAGCCCACACCCTCATGAAGCGCGACCGGCAATATGTAGTTAAAGACGGTGAAGTCGTGATTGTCGACGAG
>CAZYHL010000184.1:2053-3972 GCA_964646795.1 uncultured Syntrophomonadaceae bacterium | reverse complement strand
ATGTAGTTATTCCAAAGCTGATAACGGCGAGAGATATCTTAAGATTGATACGCGGCGGTAAGATTGTTTCCATGTCTTTATTAATAGGAGGCCGCGCCGAGGTATTGGAGATAATTCCCCAGGAAAGCACATCAATTATTAACAGACCGATAAAGGATATCGGAATACCTAAGGGTGTTATTATCGGAGCAATATTTCGTAATGGTGAAATTATTATTCCGAACGGCGAATCAACCATTCGAAGCACCGACAGAGTCATTGTTTTTACATTAGAGAATCAGATGGGAACGGTAAAAAGGCTTTTTAATGTTAAAGGGGGCATCAAGTCGCTGAATGAATTTTTTAATAGTATTAAAGGTACTGGGGATATTACTTCTTTGTGATGCCGCCGCTATGCTTCCGTCGGTAGTGATAGCTTTAATTTATCATGAATCTGTTTATGCCTTTTTGCTCTCTATCTTGATTACTGCTATTACCGGCTTATTATTGTTTTCAGTCAAGGTGAAAGAAAATATTATCCGCTATAAAGAAGGTTTCGCTATTGTTAGTTTCGGCTGGTTGTTAGTTTCAATTTTTGGTGCCTTTCCTTTTTTATTTTCAGGTGTTTTTTCATCTTTCATTGATGCTTTTTTCGAAACGGTTTCCGGTTTTACCACCACCGGAGCCACAGTAATTCAAAACATCGAAGCGCTGCCTTTCAGCATTCTTTTTTGGCGCTCATTCACTCATTGGCTTGGAGGAATGGGTATATTAGTATTAGCCTTGGCCATTCAACCGGCTTTAGGTATGGGCACTTTTCAGATACTGAAAGCTGAAAGCCCCGGGCCAATCTCAACCAAGTTGACTCCGAGGGTCAGCGGTACAGCCAAGGTTTTATACAAAACATATTTAGTGATAACAGTAGCAGAAATTATCTTGTTATTGTTAGGCGGAATGCCGCTGTACGATAGTTTAGTCCATACCTTCGGTACGTTGGGCACAGGAGGATTTTCCATTAAGAATGCCAGTATCGGGGCATACAATAATGTATATTTTGACATAGTTATTACTGTCTTTATGATCATGGCAGGTGTAAATTTTGCTTTGTATTATCAATCCTTCAAAAAACGGAAGTTTACTGAATTTTTTAAGGATAAGGAGTTTAAAGTCTATTTATCGTTAATAGCCGTATATATATTCATCATAACCTTTAATATTAGGGGCCAGATTTTTGAAACGGTATTTGAAAGCTTCCGTCACGCAGCTTTTCAGGTTGCCTCCATCATCACCACAACAGGGTATGCAACGACAAATTTTGATTTATGGCCCGATTTAAGCAGGGCTTTGCTTTTCTCATTAATGTTTATTGGCGCTTGCGCCGGTTCCACCGGCGGAGCCATGAAAGTAATCAGAATCCATCTTATTTATAAATACGTACAAAGGGAAATCAACAGATTAATTCACCCCAAAGAGGTTAAAGCGATTAAGCTCGGCAGTGTGCCGGTTCAGGAAAGTGTTTTATCAAATACTATGGGATTTAGTATGCTATATATTTTTATTTTTATCGCAGCTACAATGATTGTCTTAACGCAGAATGTTGACATGTTGAGTGCAGCGACTGCCGTAGCTGCCACCCTTGGCAACATCGGCCCGGGGTTAGGTCTTGTGGGCCCAAGCAGCACCTATGCCGCACTTTCGGATTTAACTAAGATTATTTTATCCTTTTGTATGGTAATGGGCAGGTTGGAAATATATACTGTTATTACTTTATTGTTTCCCCAATCGTGGAAACGCTAATATAAAGGATTGGTAAGAATCTGGTGTTATTGATATATTATAGGAGTTTGTAAGAAAGGCTTGGTTTAAAACCCGGCCTTTGTTTATCTCTTGCTTTCCCCATATTTTATTTAGTTTTTGATTTTGTGGTCTTAGTTGTTGTA
>CAZYHL010000184.1:0-2043 GCA_964646795.1 uncultured Syntrophomonadaceae bacterium | reverse complement strand
CGACCCTAAAGTCTGCTGCCAATATACGGCTTTTGCCCCCGGTTGCCAAGGCCAATCGCCGGGCCGGGGAGGGCCTTTGGGGCCGCCTCCTGAACCTGGGCCAGTCAATTGAAAAAACAGGAATTTGCGGGAGGACAAAAATGGAGCTGGAATTTTTGCAAAAGATAAAGAACCTGGGAATAAATAATGTTGCCGAAATTGATGTAAAGGCGATTATCTTCTCTGAAGAAGTACGCAGGTATTGTGAAATGAATACATGCGGGAGTTTAGGGAAAAATTGGTGCTGTCCTCCTGGGGTTGGCATGATTTCGGAACTTAAAGACAAGGCCCAGCAATACCGGAAGGGATTGGTTATCCAAACTGTCAGCCATATAAATGGCTCCTTTGACTGGGAAGGTATGCTGGCGGCCAAGAACAAGCATGATGGGGTTATGCGTCAGGTACAAAGCCTGGCCTCTGAAAATAGCTTGGATGATTTTCTTGTCCTTAGTGCAGGGCCGTGCAGTTTATGTAGAAAGTGTTCTTATATAGATAATGAGCCCTGCAGGTTTCCGGATAAAGCGATGGCTTCCGTTGAGTCTTTTGGCATAGACGTTATGAGGCTGGCCAAAGATAGCGGCTTGGCTTATCATCATGCCCAGGGGACGGTCACTAATTTCGGCATGCTTCTTTATTAGTAGAAGAATTTCTGGGTTATGAATAGATAAAAAATAAACATATAAGAATATAATACTATAATTGCATGGCGGGCGTTTGGATAATATTTACATTGCCCAGATTGCTCTTTTTTCCGGTTGCTGCCGCGAGCGGGATAGACTTGAAGGAAGAATAAAAATTTAAAAAATGTAATAATAGAAGTATGTTATAATTGAATTTATAAGGCAAAATAAAGTTTAATATAGACATAGTTTTATCATGATAAGAATGATTTTTAAAGAATTATATTATTAAAAGGGGTGAATAATGTGGCTGGCTATTTTTTCGATAGTATCCATCAAACCACTTCACCTTGGCGTTTGGGAATAAACACTTTAACGGATAATGACTTTGAGTATATAGCTAAGTACAGCAGTTTTAAAATATATGATAAAAATGAAACAATTATAGAAGTAAATTCAGTAGTTGATAAGATTTATTTTATAAGAAAAGGTTATGTACGTTATCTATTAATTAATAGCGACGGAGACCAAAAATTTGTTTTATACTCGGACAGCTTTATCTCTGTATCAAATTTTTTTCACCATCAACCAACTACATATAAAGTGGAAGCTGTAGAAAGAGTAGAGGCTTATTTGGTTGAACGAAGCAGTTTAGGTCTAATTTTAGAACGAGAAAATATACGGGATATGATCTTAACTCATTTAAGCCTTAATTGCCGTGCTTTAGGATGGCAAATCGCTAATCTTTCCTTATCAAGTGCTCTAGAATCGGTATCCCATTTAATTTATTGTTATTTTTCCAAAGAAAATACTAAGAAATCAATTAAATTATCTCATAAAGAACTATCTTTAATGTCAGGCCTTCACCGAGTTACTATAACCAGGACAATAGGAAAGTTGAAGAAGATGGGGATAGTAAAAATAAGTGATGATGAAAGTATAGAAGTGACAGACTGGCAGAAGTTGGAGGACATTGGTTTTGATAACTTTATTTAATAACATAAAAATCCAGGTGTAGCAAGAATTAAGCTATTGAATATATTGGAATACCTTTGAATTTTAGTAGAAAGTAGAAGGAATTGTTTTTTAGTTTTATGTCATTTACCTTTAGAACAAAACATTTTATTGATTTAATCAATAAAATGTTTTTTATTTTTTTATCACCCATATCACCTATAGCTATAGTTTTTTTTACGCATATAGCCTAGTTAAACCACCTTCTGCAAAATCCATTAATGAGCAGATTTTTATCTTCTATGTAACACAGGCTACCATCATCTCTTTAAAAAAACGGATAGTATTTAGTTAAATATATTTAGGGAGGTAAAAATATGGCTTCAACTCCTGATTACGTTGAATACGTCGCCGAGAGGTTAGCTTCTAC
>CAZYHL010000183.1:0-4003 GCA_964646795.1 uncultured Syntrophomonadaceae bacterium | reverse complement strand
ACACCTTCCCAGCATCAATCCCCTCACCTAACAAGATATTTCTTGAACACTCAGTGGGCGCAAACAAAAAATCAGAACAATGATCAGCCAGAACTCTGTTGACTTCCTCAGGCATGCACCTGTCATAACTTCGCAGTCCAGCTTCCACATGACCCACCTTTATCCCTAGTTTAGCAGCAGCAATAGCTCCAGCCAAAACAGTGTTAGTGTCGCCCTGAACCAAAACCACATCAGGACACTCAGACAATAAAACCCGCTCAATACCCTCAAGCATCAAACTAGTCTGCCTACCATGACTCCAAGAACCTACATCCAAATTAAAATCCGCTTCAGGCAACTCTAACTGCTCGAAAAACACTCGGTCCATGAGATAAGAATAATGTTGACCAGTATGCAAAATAAAAAAATCCAAACCAGAACGTTGACATTCTCTGATAAGTGGTGAGAATTTGACTATTTCAGGTCTAGTTCCTAATATGAAAGCTATTCTCAATTTTTTTAATACCTCTTACACCATGATAGGATGAACAGTTTTAAGTAAGTAACCATTTTAAGCTTACACAAAAACTTGACGTATAATACTTTTGAAGTCTGTTGCTCCAAAAAAGAAATCAATCAAAATTTGACTATATAGATATTATTCATTGTTAAGCGAAGGTTTGAATTTTTTAAAGGTGAAATGAAACAAAGTTTATATGTTTAGAATTCTTGGCTGTGGTTTTGGAGAACTAACTACTCGCCCCTTACGTGGCCATCATCTCCAACTAAAAACGATTTATGCATTCTTCAATTTTTACGATAGCCACAACGCTTGCAGTTCTAAAAGCATAATTTCCGACGACAAATGACCACCCCAAAACCTCAACCTAATCAAAGTAAACCCCAAAATATTGTTAGAATCACCCTCAACCAATACAACAGAGGGCTCAACATACCCAATAACACTACCAACCCCCCTCATAATATCTGCAAGCTGAACACATCCATGACCACACACAACTTTAACTGAGTAATCAGAATCAGGAAGACTTAACTCATCAATAAACAAACCCTTCAACCCATAATCATAATACTGATCGCAATCGACAAAGAGAAAATGCAACTTCCTAACGATAGGAACACACTTAACAATTTCAGGTCTAGTCCCCAAAGATGAAAGCTACTCTCAAATAAAAGATACCCTTTGTTTTAAACAAAATTGAATAAGAATTTTATTTGAGTAAAATTAAGATATATCCTTATCCACTAATAAAGAAGCATTACCCAATTTTTGCACAGAAAGAGGTTATTAGAATAAAACACATAAAATATCAGGCTAAAATGCATAATAATAATATTTGGGAATTGAACCAATTTAAAAAAGTAAAGAAATAAGTAAGAGGCTAAGTATGGGAAATATAGTAGTCTTCTCAGATTTACATGCGCATAAAAGAGCATTGTTGGATATTACACCAATTATAAAAAAAGCCGATTTGAGCATTTTCTGCGGAGACTTATTAGGTTATGGAAAAGACATAGACTATTGTATAGACTTTATTATGGAAAATGTTGATCTTGTTGTTTTAGGAAACCATGACAGGTTGGCTATAACAAATGAAAAATTGGAACAACAGCCCTCGATAGTTAAAGAATCCACAATTTTTACTAGGAACAAATTATCCTCAAATCAAAAAGAAAGACTTCTTTCATTGCCCACAGAAATCTGGTATAAAAATTTTTATATTACTCATTCAATAAAGGATGACTACCTAAGAAATGAAGAAGATTTTAAAATGCTATTTAAAAAAATGCACAGTAATACAAAATATGTCTTTTTCGGTCATACTCATGAACAAGTTTTATACCGGCACAATAATAAAATAGTGCTTAATCCAGGATCTATTACAAAAGGGCGAAGGGGTTTCCCGAGGAGCTACGTAGAAATCTGCAACTGTAAGATTAGGTTTATAAATTTAGAGGAAATCCAATGAATATCGTAGTTACTGGAGTTGGCGGTGGAGTAGGGCAAAGCATAATTAAAGCTTTGTATAGCACTGAATACAATGTTGTAGGTATTGATGCCGAATTATTGGGAACAGGACTGTACGCTACTAGAAAAGCTTATTTGGGTACCTATGCAAATAGTCCAAATTTCATTGACGCATTAGTTGAGATTTGCAGAAAAGAAAAATGTGAAGCAATTTTTCCAGGTCTTGATGTCGAGTTATTACCCCTTTCAAATAATCGGGATAGGCTAAAGAGAAATGGTATAATTCCAATTGTAAGTAATCCAGAAGTAATAGCTATCTGTGATGATAAACTGAAAACTTGTGAATTTTTAAAAGCAAACAATTTTCCTTATCCAAAAACATACTCACTTAAAGAGTATTCGTTTCAACTAGATTTCCCAATAGTATTGAAACCACAAAAAGGAGGATTCCGATCTATAGGTAAATTCTTAGCCAATAATCTAAAAGAATTTGAAAGATATACAAAGGATATTGATGAAGATAATTATTTGGTTCAAGAATATATTGACGGTGACGAATATACTTGTGGAACAGTCTCGATAAAAAATAAGTGTATTGGGACCATATTAATGAAACGTACACTACGTAACGGTGATACATACAAAGCATTTGTTGAGAAAAATGAAAAACTTTCAAAGTTTGTCATGACAGTAGTAAATATCTTGAAACCTTTTGGTGCCTGCAATGTTCAGTTAAGAATAAGAGATAACATCCCATACATTTTTGAAATTAATGCTAGGTGCTCAGGTACCACTGCAAGTCGCGCTTTAGCAGGATTCAATGAACCTAAAATAATATGTGATTATATTTACAGAGATATTAAAAATCCCTTTTTAAAAATTAAGAATATAGTTATTCTAAGGTATTGGAAGGAATTAGTTGTCAGTTATGATAAAATAGAAGAAATGAAAGCAGATGGCATGGTATGTAATAAAGAGGGAAGACTATGAATGACAAATTTAAGGGTAAGCAGGTATTGGTTACTGGAGCGACTGGTTTTATAGGACAATATTTATGTAATGCTTTGAGGGGTAAATGTTTTTTAAATACTCTTGAAAATATTGATCTACGTAAAAAGGAAAATCTAGAGAAGATACAAAGCAATCAGGACATCATATTTCATGTAGCAGGCAAAGTACAAAAGCCAAATGTAGCATCAGGTGAATTTTTTGATGTGAATGTTATTGGGACATTAAATATCCTTGAGTTTTGTAGGAAGAAAGATATTAAAGAGTTGATTTTGAGTTCCAGTGTGGAAGTTTACGGTAGACCACTTTATTTACCCATCGACGAGGATCACCCCAAATTACCTTTAACTCACTACGGTATGTCTAAATTGCTTTCAGAATTTTTTTGTAAAGAGTATTCTAAACAATATGGGATTGATGTAGTCATACTGAGATACTCCTACATTCAGGGTATCGGTCAGTTTGAAGGAAGAGTAGTACCATCATTTATAAGTAAGGCAAAAAGGAACGAAAACTTGATAATAACAAAGAATGACACATATGACTTCGTGGATATAAGAGATGTTGTTGAAGCAAATCTACTATGCGCATTTAATAAACAAGCAAAAAATCAAGATTTTAATATAACATCAGGTGAGGAAACAAGCATAAAGGACTTAGCATTATTAATAAAAAAAATGATTAATTGTAGAATTCAAATAATTGACAATACCACTGGAGGCATAAAAACTAGGTATGTATATGATTTTCATAAGGCAAAAAAACTAATAGGTTACAGCCCAACCCATAAAATTCAGAAGTCAATAAAACTTCAAATAAAAGATAAAAAAGATAATATCAAAGTATAATTAGATTCAAAGGCACACACCATTGGCTTCAAATTTATTTAAATACATAATTAATTTAATAACCGTAACTCTTGAATTTTACCCCTAGATTTAGATTTTACAGGGCAATTTAGGCGTAGTTTAGTTTTTTGAACACAAACCTTTTATTTATTTACCCATATATTTACCCATATGCAAG
>CAZYHL010000182.1:1763-4013 GCA_964646795.1 uncultured Syntrophomonadaceae bacterium | reverse complement strand
AGAGTGGGCTTTCCCACTCTTTAATCTTAATAGGTCAAAGTAAGCCTTAGCTTTGAAAGTCTAACGGAGGGATTGATCATGAAAAATAAAATCAGCGAGCTCATAAAAAAGTATTTTTCAAGCTCCTGCAGCAAATATGAGCTTGTGGATGTGGAGTTTGCTAAAGAAAGAAGTGCAAGGGTACTTAGAGTTACCATTGATAAAGAAGGCGGCATAACCCTTGAGGACTGTGAAGAGATTAGCCGTTCTTTGGGAGATTACCTGGATCAAAAAGATCCTATCAGCGCTTCATATAACCTGGAGGTTTCTTCTCCCGGCATCGAAAGGCCTCTTAAAACAGAAACAGACTTTGAGAGATTCAGCGGCAGCCGGATTAAAATCACTACCTACAATCCTGTTGCGGCCAGGAAAAAATTTTTAGGTACCCTGCTCGGCCTGGAAGCGGGAAATGTAATTCTCGCAGGGGAAGAGGAGAGGTACGTCATTCCTTATGAACTTATAGCAAAGGCGCACTTAGTATTTGATTATAATAGCAAGGAGGGGCAAAAGTAGTGAACCAGGAATTTCTTGCAGCTTTGGATGCCATCGAGAAAGAAAAGGGCATAGATAAACAAACACTTTTTGACGCTATTGAAGCGGCGTTAATTTCAGCGTATAAGCGGAATTTTAATTCAAGCGGGAATGTGAGAGTGGAGTTAGACCAAGAATCCGGGGGAATCAAGGTGTTTTCAAGGCTTGAAGTTGTGGAAACAGGAGGTATCCCGAACCAGGAAATATCCTTGACAGAAGCTAAAAAGGTCAATTCTCTTTACGAAGTTGGCGACGTAGTCGAGAAGGAAGTAACTCCGAAAAATTTCGGCAGGATTGCAGCCCAAACAGCAAAGCAAGTTGTCATTCAGCGGATTAGGGAAGCGGAAAGAGAGTTAATCTATGAAGATTATGTCGACCGGCAGCAGGATATAATTACGGGCAAAATTCACAGGTTTGACCAAAAAAACGTAATCATCGATTTGGGACGTTCCGAGGCAGTGCTGCCGGCCAATGAGCAGATGGCAACGGACACTTATAAGCAGGGGGAAAGAATTAAAGCCTATATCAGTGAGGTCAAAAAAACAACAAAAGGGCCGCAAATTATCCTCAGCCGTACTCACCCCGGCTTGTTGAAGCGTCTCTTTGAACTTGAAGTGCCGGAAATCTTTAACGGTATCGTGGAAATAAAGGGAATTGCCAGAGAGGCAGGGCAAAGGTCAAAAATAGCCGTATATTCTCGGAATCCCGATGTGGATCCCGTCGGAGCTTGTGTGGGTCCGAAAGGCGCCAGAGTACAAATGGTGGTTAACGAATTAAGGGGAGAAAAAATTGATATTGTGAAATGGGACGCGGATGCCAAAATCTTTGTGGCAAACGCTTTGAGCCCCGCAAAAGTTGTTTCCGTAACAATAAACGAAGACACAAAAGTTGCCAATATTGTTGTCCCCGATTACCAGCTTTCTCTGGCTATAGGTAAGGAGGGGCAAAACGCGCGCTTAGCTGCCAAATTGACGGGCTGGAAAGTTGATATTATTGATGAAAGCCAATCGCTGGAAAAGAACAAGGATTTAATTTTGCTTGAACTTAAAGAGTCTTTGAAAGGACTTGATAAAATATAGCAAAGTCCGGTTAAAACGAAAAATGCCTTTGAGAAAGTGGTGAGGCGAAGTGAAGACACGTAAAATCCCTCTGAGGATATGTGTCGGCTGCCAGGAAAGGAAAGAAAAGAAGAATCTTTTAAGAATTGTCAAGACTGTCACAGGAAGTATAGAGTTTGACCCAACCGGCAAAAAACCCGGCAGAGGAGCCTATATATGTTCCGACGCAGAATGTTTAAATAAAGCTGTTAAAAAGAAAAGACTCGAAAAAAGCCTCCAGGTAGCAATTTCAGATACTGTCTACGAGGACTTGAAAGCTAGGTTGACAAAGGATGGTAAGTAACAGCATCTTGAATTTTCTCGGTCTGGCCAGGAGAGCAGGCAAGCTTGTCTTGGGCCAGGAACAGTGCCTTACCGCAGTAAGAAATAAAAAGGTCAAGATTGTTGTTTTGGCCGGGAATGCAGCTTATCTGACCAAGAAGGTATTTCTTGATAAATGCTGTTATTATCATGTGCCCCTTTACGAAATCGGCACAAAGGAAGAAATTGGCAAAGCTTTAGGTAAAGCAACGCTTTCAGTGGTTGCTTTAACCGATGAAAGTTTTGCGGCAGGCTTGATGCA
>CAZYHL010000182.1:0-1753 GCA_964646795.1 uncultured Syntrophomonadaceae bacterium | reverse complement strand
AGTAATTAGAAGGATAGACATGGAGGTGTTATTTTATGGGAAAATTGAGGGTTTATGAGCTGGCCAAAGAATTAGGGATACCCAGTAAGCGTTTAATAGAATTACTTGACAATAATGGGGTTCAAGTTAAAAACCATATGAGCACCATCGAGGCTGAAGATGCGCTTAAGATCAAGGCGCAGCTCAGAGGAGAAGAACAGGTGGAAAAGAAAGCAAGCATAGAAGAAGCAAAGAAAATAGATAAAAAAGAACCGGAGAAGAAAAAAAGAGAAAAAAAAGAAAAACCGGCAGTCAAAGCAGTAATAGAGAAAAAAACGAGCAGAAAGGCGAAGAAAGAGGAAAGAGAAGCAGACAAAAAGGTTTCAGAAAAGGAAAACATAATTACCGTAGAAGGAAGAGTAACCCCCAGGGAAATGGCGGAGATTCTCGAGCTGAGCGCGTCGGAAATTATTACAAAACTGATGGAACTGGGAATTATGGCAACAATAAATCAGGCCCTTGATAGTGATGTGATTGCCCTTATAGGGGATGAGTTCGGCAAAACCATAGAAATCAAGGAGGATCCTGCCGAGGCGGAGTTGATTTCGGCCTTAACGGAACATAACGATCCGAAGGACTTAAAGCCCAGGCCGCCGGTAGTTACTGTTTTAGGCCATGTGGACCATGGGAAAACTTCACTGTTGGATGCCGTCAGAGAGACTAATGTCATCGCCCAGGAAGCCGGAGGCATCACGCAGCATATAGGCGCTTACCAGGTCAATATAAATGGCAAAAAAGTAACATTTTTGGACACGCCGGGCCACGAGGCATTTACAGCCATGCGGGCCAGAGGGGCCAAGGTGACGGATATAGCTATTCTTGTTGTTGCTGCTGATGATGGAGTAATGCCCCAGACCGTAGAAGCGATAAACCACGTCAAAGCGGCAGGTGTACCAATTATTGTTGCGGTTAATAAGATTGACAAAGAAAGCGCTAACCCTGACAGGGTAAAACAACAACTGTCCGAATACGGGTTAATCCCGGAAGAATGGGGTGGAGACACTGTTTTTGTCTATGTATCGGCCTTAAAAAAACAAGGTTTGAAAGATTTACTGGAGATGATCCTGCTGGTTGCGGAAATAGCTGATTTAAAAGCTAATCCTGCCAAAAACGCAGTGGGTACCGTTATTGAAGCGAGACTTGACAAAGGCAGGGGAGTTGTAGCCACAGTCCTGGTGACGGACGGGACTCTCCATATAACTGACCCCATTATTTGCGGTAATATATCGGGTAAAGTAAGGGCTATGTCGGATTATAAAGGCAAAAGGATTAAAAAGGCAGGGCCTTCTGTTCCCGTAGAGGTATTGGGACTTTCGGAGATACCGGAAGCCGGCGATATTTTACAGGTCGTTGTAGACGAAAAACTTGCCCGGCAGATATCTGAGAGAAGGCTCGAGAAGAAAAGAGAAATCGAACTGAGACGCACGCAAAAAGTAACCTTGGAAGATTTCTTTGAACTTATTCAAAAAGGAGAAACAAAGGATTTAAACATCATCTTAAAAGCCGACGTACACGGCTCTGCCGAAGCGCTGAAAGATTCCTTGCTCAAGCTGGACAATGACGAGGTAAAGGTAAACGTGCTTCACAGCGGCGTCGGGGCGATAACAGAATCAGACGTAATGCTGGCGGCGGCCTCAAGGGCAATAATTATTGGTTTTAACGTCAGACCGCACCCTGATGTCAGGAAAATTGCCGATATTGAAGAGGTGGAAAT
>CAZYHL010000181.1:0-4014 GCA_964646795.1 uncultured Syntrophomonadaceae bacterium | reverse complement strand
GCGTCTTATCTGCTCTTAATTGTTCTCTCGTTGTTGATAGTGGGCGGATATCTTTTGCATGCCCTGGAGACAAGATCCCTTCGCGTGCTTGAGGACAGGCTGAAAGCCCAGAGCATATTAGTTGTTGAGATATTTGCCGATTTATTGGAAAAAGGCGATGCTGGGGTAGATAGTCAGGATCTGGCTCTGTTTCTGGCTGCTAAAACAGAAGCAAGAGTTACGCTTCTGGACAAAAACGGCAAAGTTCTGGGGGATTCCCTGGGTAAGGTTGAAGAGATGGAGAACCACCTTGACCGGCCTGAAATTGAATCAGTTGTCAAGGGCGGGAGCCTGGGCCGCAGCCGTCGCTATAGCGCTACCCTCAAGGCGGAGATGTTGTACATTGCCTTTCCGGTGTCCATTGACAGCAGGCTGGAAGGAATTGTCCGCCTGGCTCTGCCCCTTACGGATATACGCAGGGAAGTCCGGAGTCAGTGGTCATTTCTTCTTACCGCTACTTTGTTGGCTGGGGTTGTCTCCCTGCTGGTGAGTTTTCGTTTGTCCTCCCGAATAGCGGCGCCGCTTCAACAGATAACACAAACGGCCCGCCGGATTGCCGCCGGGGATTTTCGGGAAAGGGTCACGCACCTTCCCGATGACGAGGTGGGACGCCTCGGGGAAGCCCTAAATGACATGGCGGGTTCCATGGCGGAAAAAATAAACGAAATAGAGGAAGGGAAAAACCGCCTTGAAACAGTCCTGGAAAACATTCCCGGAGCTATACTGCTGCTTGATAAATATAAAAACATCCTCCTGGTGAATACAGCTGCCGAGAAGCTGCTGGGTTTGGAAAGGCGCCTGCTGATTGGTCAACGCCTGGAAAAGGCGGCCCGGCATAATGCTGTTAATCAGGAAGTGGAATCACTGCTGACCAAGGCCAGCAAAAGGATTCAAAGAGAAATCGTTTTCCCTTATCCCTCCAAACAGATAATGGAAATGTCGGGGGCTCCCGTTATTGACGGAAAGGGAGAAATAACCGCTTTGGTGATCGCTTTTCGCGATATCACGGAAAGACGCAAGCTGGAACAGCTAAGAAAGGATTTTATCGCCAATATCACCCATGAAATCCGTACTCCCGTTACTTCGCTACAGGGTTTTGCGGAAACATTATTGGACGGAGCCCTGGAAGATAAGGAGACTGCCCGGGAATTTGTGGAAATCATGAACCGGGAAGCAGGCCGGCTGGCCAGCTTGATCTCGGAATTGCTGGAGCTGTCCCGCATGGAGCACGACCAGGCATTATTTGATATTAAGTCCTTTGATTTATTACCGGTGATGGCAGAAAACCTTAACAGCATGGAACAAAGAGCAAAAAAAGAAGGCATCGAGTTAAAATCAGTTTTTTCTCCGGAGCCAATATTTGTTTTGGGAGACAAGGATAAGGTCAGGCAGGTTCTTCAAAATCTTTTGGATAATGCTTTAAAATATAATCTGCCCGGTTGCCAGGTAACGCTTGCCGCTGAAATATCAAAGGCGGAGAATGCTGCTGTCGTCCGCGTTACAGATGACGGCCCCGGCATCCCGCCGGCGGAAATATCCCGCGTCTTTGAACGGTTTTACCGGGTGGAAAAAGGCCGCAGCCGTAAACAAGGGGGGTTCGGGCTTGGTTTGGCCATCGTTAAACATATTATCGAAGGCCATGGCGGCCGTATTTGGGCCGAAAACAACCAATCAAAGGGGGTAAGTTTCTTTTTTACCTTGCCCTTGGCAAAGGATGCCGGTTAACAGGCAATATTTTAAAAAAACCGCCTATGGCGGTTTTTTTATGTTTTACATAAAGTTAACCCGGTTTTAACATAGGCTTACTATGCCCTTAACATTGGTTATTTATAATATAGCAAAGGAGAGGATGAAAAAATGAGAACGTTCAGCAAAGTAAAGTGTGCTGCGACAGCCGCAGTTTTGCTGCTGGCCCTGGCAGGCTGCGGTAATCAGAAGGGTAGTTCGCAGGAAAGCGGTATTTATGAAATAACCGGTTCCGATAGTGAGGTTAACCTGGTACAGTCACTGGTGGAAGAATTTGCCGGTATAAACGAGAAAGCGGAATTTTCCGTGACAGGCGGCGGCTCCGGTGTTGGTATCGCCGCCCTGATCAACGGTACCACTGCCATAGCTAATTCTTCCCGGTCCATGAGTACTGATGAGCTGGCGCAGGCAAAGAAAAATAATGTCGAACCCGTACCGATAGTTTTTGCTTTTGATGGCGTGGCGGCCGTGGTGCATGAGGACAACCCTGTAAGAGAACTGACCATGGAACAAGTGGGTAAAATATTTGCCGGTGAAATTACAAATTGGCAGGAAGTTGGCGGTAATGATACGGCTGTTACTCTTTTCGGACGGCAGCCTACCTCAGGCACTTTTGTCTTCTTCCGTGACATGGTTGTCGGGGAGGATTATTCACCTCACATGAACCAGATGCCCGGAACATCCGCCATATTAGAAGCAGTAGCTCAAGATCCCGGCGGTGTCGGCTATGCTGCCATAGGCTATGTGAAAGGTGCTGCCGGCATTGCAGCCATAAGCATCGCGGCTCAGGAAGGAGATATCTTTGTAAGTCCCCTGGATGACGAGAAGGTTTTTTCCGGCGATTATGTTTTAACCCGACCCCTCTTCCAGTATCTTAACGGGAACCCCACCGGGTTTTTAAAAGACTTTATCGAGTTTGAATTGAGCGAAGCCGGCCAGCAAATAGTTGTTGCCGAGGGATTCCTGCCCGTTACTCCGGCATATGCTGAACAGAATCGGCAGTACCTACAGTAATGCTCTGTTTTAAAATAATTTCTCGCGGAGGGAAAGGCCGCCCACAGGCTGCTTTTCCCCGAAATATCGCCATGAAGGGAGGGAGAGGCGATGCATAAAAATAAGGAAAAGCTGGCTGCAGGTTTCTTTACCCTTAATGGTTTTATGGTTATCGCTATCCTGGCTGGAATTTTCTATCTGTTGTTTTCAAACAGTATTTCAGCCTGGAGAGAGGTAGGTGTAATTCCTTTTCTTTCAGGAATGGTCTGGAATCCCACCGGGTACCATCAATCCTTTTTTGGCGCCCTGCCCTTGATTGCAGGCACAGTCATGGTTACCCTGGGGGCGATTGCTATTGCTGTACCCCTGGGCGTGGCTTGTGCCGTCTATCTGGCTGAAGTTGCTTCACCCTTGGAACGGGAAGTATTTAAACCGCTGGTGGAACTATTGGCCGGAATTCCTTCCGTTGTGATCGGCTTTTTCGGTTTGGTGGTCTTGAGCAAGCTCATAGCCCGTTTATTTAACCTCACCAACGGTCTCAATGCCCTTAATGGCGCAGTTTTACTGGCTTTGATGGCCATGCCTACCATCATCAGCATAGCGGAAGATGCCCTGACGGCTGTCCCGCAAGAATACAGGGAAGCATCCCTGGCGCTTGGAGCTACCAAATGGCAGACTGTTTGCCATGTTACTTTACCGGCTGCTTTATCCGGTGTTGCCGCCGGGATGATGCTGGGAGTCGGCCGGGCTATCGGTGAGACTATGACAGTAATCATGGTTGCCGGCAATGCCATTGCTTTTCCCCAGAATATATTTTCCTCCGTACGCACCATGACTGCCACCATTGCCATTGAACTGGGGGAAGTAGCTTTTGATACCAGCCATTATTACGCTCTCTTCGCTGTGGGGTTAATCCTTTTTTTGATTTCTTTTGCCGTTAGCCTCGTTGCCGATTTCTTTCTAAGCCGTACCGGAAAGGCGGGGATATAATGAAAAGGTTTAAAATAAAGACTAAAGTCCTTGCGGAAACAACAGCTTTTTTACTGCTCCGCCTGGCGATGCTGGTGGTTCTGGCGGTAATAGCGTTTATTTTTTACGACCTGGCGGCGAAGGGCGGCAGGGTTATATCCTGGGAATTTTTAACCCATCCGCCTCAAAACGGCATGACGGAAGGCGGTATCTTCCCGGCCTTGTTCGGTACGATTGTAATCACTTTTATAACTGCCGTTGCTTCCT
>CAZYHL010000180.1:0-4033 GCA_964646795.1 uncultured Syntrophomonadaceae bacterium | reverse complement strand
TGGGATCCACCTTCATTTCCACCTTGCGGTTCTCAAGCGTGAGATTCACCGGAGCGATGCCGGAATAGGTCTGTATATCCCCCACGCCGTTGATCTTATACTCGATTACCGGCGTGAGCGTGGCCGCAGCCGTCACCTTATGCTGGTAGGCGTCGAACGCCTTTTTTTCGCCGACATTGAGTACAAAGGGGGCGGTGTTGAGCGCTTTGCCGCTACTGATGCCCGGTATTTTAACGTTGATATCCGTCAGCTTGACTTCGCCCGTGTTGCTGATCTCGAACTTGAACGTGACGGTATCGCCCGAGGCGGCAAGCTCGGAAGGAGCTACTTTGAACGTCGCGCTCATCCCGGCGGTTTTGCCAGTGATCGTTAAATTTGCATTTGCGGTTCCTGTAGTACCATCGTCAACCGAATAGCTTACTACAAACGTTAACGTGTTTCCAATCATACTTGAATCGGTCGTAAAGCTGATGCTAACAAAATCGCTGCTACCAGGGTCAATGCTGATACTGTTCTTTGAAGCAGTGATACTGCTGTTCTGATTGCACGTCACTTGATATGATATGATATTACCAGCAGTCAAGCCGTTTGTAACCGTTGCCGTAGTTGATACGGTTTCCCCCGCTGCCGCACTCACGCCGCTTAGCGAAAGCGTGACTTGTCCTTCCGCAAGCGCCGTGTTTCCCAGCCCTGAAAATATCGAGATCACCAGCGCCAGTATTATAATTATCGATATATGCTTTTTCAAAACCAATCCTCCTTGTTTCTCAACGCATATCATTTATCATTTTTACCGCGTTTAATTCTATAGCAACTGTATGGAAAAGTCAATGAAAGTAAGTGCCAACCTCGCGTGATGTTCATGTATTGTTCATTTTTATTCATGGTTATTTATCAGTTGTTGATGATTGATTATTATCTGTAACACAATTATAACGACTTCCTCGAAAGCTAAGAGGCCGTATTTAAAATTCTGTTTGTTTTCCGTTTTAAAGCATGTTATCGTGATACCAGCCGAACGGAAGGAGCATAGCCATGCGTATCAGCATTGAGACGATACCCGCCTGCGTAGTCGCCTGCGTCCGCCGGACCGGCCCGTATGGTGCGGGCAACGTGCGGGCGATGGAGGAATTGAAAGCTTGGGCCGGGGCGCGGCAGCTTTTAAACGATGATGCCGTCATACTCGGAATTGCGCGGGACGACCCGGCGGTGACGGCGCCGGAAAACTGCCGGTACGACGCCTGCCTCGTGGTGCCGGATGATTTCGCCGCCTATGGTGAAACCTGCCGCGGGGCGGCCGCGGGAGGGCGGTACGCCGTGTTTACGGTTCAGCATACCGCGCAGGCGGTGCAAAAAGCGTGGCGTGAAATCTTCCCCGAGCTTAAGCGGCGCGGGCTTCAGGCAGACCTGGCTCGGCCGATCATCGAAAGGTATGCTGCAGGGATGGTGCAAAACCACCTCTGCGAGATATGCGTGCCGGTAACGGAGTAAATTGTCAGCCAGCCGCCATTGCCGCCTTGCGGTATGGCCTTGGATAATTTGCGTTTTTCGTATATAATCGGAACAGAAGAATCAACCATCAAGGAGGAAATCAATGAAGGCTCTATTCATTGGCGGGACGGGCACTATCAGCACCGCGATATCGGCACTCGCGGCAAAGAACGGCGTGGAGTTGTATCTGCTCAACCGGGGCAGCAGGCCGCAGTGCGTGCCGGAGGGTGCGGCGTGCGTCACCGCGGACGTCTGCGACGAGGAGCGCGTGAAAACGCTGTTGTCCGGCCATCGCTTCGACGTGGTCGCCGATTTCATTGCGTACACGCCGGATCAGGTGCTGCGCGACTGGCGGCTGTTTCGCGGAAAAACGCGCCAGTACATATTCATCAGCTCGGCCTCGGCCTACCAAAAGCCGCTCAGCAGCCCCGTCATCACTGAGAGCACGCCGCTGGCTAATCCGTTCTGGCAGTACTCAAGGGACAAGATCGCCTGCGAGGAAGCGCTTGTTGAGAAATATCGCAGCGACGGTTTCCCCGTGACGATCGTGCGCCCGAGCCACACGTACGGCGATACGTCGGTTCCCGTCGCGGTGCATGGCAGAAACGGCAGCTTTTCCGTGATCGACCGCATCCGCCGCGGTAAGAAGGTGATCGTGCAAGGCGACGGAAGTTCGCTCTGGACGCTCACACACAACACGGATTTCGCCAAGGCTTTTTTCGGGCTCATGGGCAACGCCCACGCGATCGGCGAAGCGTACCACATCACGTCCGACGAGAGCCTGACGTGGAACCAGATTTACGGTATCATCGGCACGGCGCTGGGCGTTGAGACCGATATCGTCCACATCCCTTCGGATGTGCTGGCTTCGCTGTATGCGCCGCTTTGCGGCTACCTTTTGGGCGACAAAACCCACTCCGTGATATTCGACAATACGAAGATCAAGCGCGCGGTGCCGGGCTTTTCTGCCACGGTGCGCTTCGACGAAGGCGTGCGCCGCACGCTGGATTACATACTTTCCCACAGCGAATGCCAGAAAGAAGACGCGGCCTTCGACGCGTGGTGCGACGCTGTGACGGAAGCGTATGCGGCGGGCTGCACCAAGCTGCCGGCGTTGGAGTAGAGGGGGGAAATAGTGGAGCGGAGTGTACATGACCAGCTTTATTTTTCCTCACTCCCACTCGCTCCATGTAAACGAATCTTAAACAATTCTGCTTAGTGAATATGGCTCGTGGTATTTGTATTGTATCAGTTTTCCATATCTTTTTGGCTATCTGATTTTTTGTTGCCAGATTGTTGCCATGGCTGCTAAGGTATTAACCTATAATTCTTCAACACGATACCTTACTTGTCTTTTTAAATATTATGACGAATTTCGTTGATGATTCCGTTTTCGAAAACCGTTTTCCTGTCATCAAAAAATATTCCCACTCCTCTTTTTCCTTTTTCTTAATAGAATGTACGAAACTGTTGCTGCCACGCCTGCGCCTGCAATGCCGATGACGATCCACAGCACAGTATTGAAGATGTTGTTGACACCGTCTGCCGCGTCCAAAGCCGGTACCCGCCCCGTTTCATCTGTTATCCTTATAGCAAACGCGCCTACCGGTATACCTTCACTATCAAGCGCGATAAATTCCAGTTCTCCGTCCTCGTTCAAATCGCCAATATTGATTTGCAGCTTTACTGTGCCATCCATATCTTTATAAGAGATTATTTTCCCATTCGGTAGCTGTATGGCTGCCGCACCTTCGGGCAGCGTAATGGGTATATCTTCCATGTCAGTGGGTTTCGCCGATGACTCAGGTGCGGGTGTAGACGTCGGCTCCGGCGCAAGTGTGCCTGATTTAACTAAGACCGTACATACATCAACTTGTCCGTTCGCTTTTGCGATTATTGTCGCAGCGCCAACACCTTTTGCCGTCACCTTTCCGTTATTATCCACGGATGCAACAGCCTCATCACTGCTTGTCCATGTAACCGTGGGGTAAGTTGCGTCTGCTGGCGTAACCGTCGCTGTAAGCGTGACATTTCCGCCGACATTGAGCGTCTGCGAATGGTTGCTTAGACTTAAGCCGCTGACGCAGATATCGTCCCACACCGCATAAAGCGTTGTGCTGCCCGTGAATGTAAACGTGCTTCCCGCCGGATAATCCGTACCGCTGCCGTCCTCCGCCGTGTTCCATCCCACGAATGTATACGTTGGCCGCGATATTCCGGTTTCATCGCTGACTGCTATTGTCGTGTTGTTAAGCTGAATCACATCAGGAACCGCACCTGTTCCGCCGTTCGCATCATAGCTGAGTGTACACAGAGCCAAATACACGCCGAAGTCTGGTTCCCATCCGTTTGCGGAAACGCCGTATACCTTGCCATCCGTTACCTGGGTGATCGTTTCGTGCGTATGGGAGGTTGCGGGTGGGATGGACGTATCCGTCCGTAAGAATACGGTCGCATAACCTGATATTTCAAGTGTACCTCCGGTATCGCCAGAACCGTTTCCAATATCATAAGGCGCGTCGTAGCCTCTTACCGTATAGAT
>CAZYHL010000179.1:3469-4111 GCA_964646795.1 uncultured Syntrophomonadaceae bacterium | reverse complement strand
TTTAGTACCTTCCGAGCGGAGGAAGGAATAATTAAATGGACCCGTCGGGCTGCCTTTCTCTTAACATTTACGGAAGAAGCCGACAGCCTGGCAATTCTCTTCGAAGTAGTTTCCGCCTTCGGAACTGTCGGCTTAAGTACAGGCATCACGCCCAGCCTCTCTCCCCTCGGCAGGGCAATTATTATCATTACTATGTTTGCCGGGAGAGTTGGCCCCCTGACAATCGCCTTTGCTTTAGCCCACCGCAGAAACAGGGAAAGTTTGCGTTTTCCGGAGGAACGTATAATGATAGGATAACAGGAGGTGTTTTTAAATGAAACAAAAACAACAGTTTGCTGTTTTGGGTTTAGGGCTTTTCGGAACAGTCCTGGCAACAGAGCTTTTCAATCTGGGCCATGATGTGCTGGTTGTGGATTCAAACGAGGAATTAATCAACAGCATTGCCAACAAGGTCACCCACGCCATCCAGGCTGACATCGCCAACGAAAACAGCCTCACCGGGCAGTATTTAAGCGGCAAGCGCGCCATCGCCGTGCCCAAGACGCGGCGCGAGCCGAAGAGCTACCTGACCGTCGTGGGCGCGCGGGAGAACAACCTCAAGGACATCACCGTCAAGTTTCCGCTGGGCGTGTTCTGCTGCGT
>CAZYHL010000179.1:0-3459 GCA_964646795.1 uncultured Syntrophomonadaceae bacterium | reverse complement strand
CCCACGCCATCCAGGCCGACATCACCAACGAAAACAGCCTGAAATCTCTGGGCCTTTCAAATTTTAACCAGGTGATAGTGACTGTTTCCGAAAGTATCCAAACCAGCTTGTTAGCCTGCATGATTCTTAAAGAGCAAGGCATTAAAAGCCTTGTCGCCAAAGCCAAAACGGATCTGCATGGCAAACTGCTGCAAAAAATCGGCGTCGATAAAATCATTTTTCCCGAAAAGGATATGGCAATCAAGATAGCCAAAAGCATTACTACTTCCTCTATCATCGATTATATCGAACTTACCCGGGGGTTAAGCGTAGCCGAACTTGAAATACCTGAACACCTGGAAGGGAAGACACTCCAGGAAACCGACTTAAGATCTCGCTACGGACTAACCGTCCTGGCCATCATCAGCCCGGACAAAACCAATCTGGAACCAACAGCCGGGGATAAAATTGAAAAAGGCGATATAATGGTAGTCGTAGGGAAAAAAGAAGCTGTCAGTAATATTGACTTCAAGTAAACTATTTTTCTTTTCTGGCTTCCGCCGCCAGGCGGTGGGCCGTTAGTCCTTCTATCTCCGCCAGGTGAGCGCAGGTTACCGCCAGGTGCGCCGCCCCGGCGGGGGATACTTTTTGGAAGGAAGCAATTTTCAGGAAAGTACCCGCCCAAACCCCATTGGTAAAACGGGAACAGCCCATTGTAGGCAAAATGTGGTTGGTTCCTGACACATAGTCGCCAAAAGCGACAGTCGCGGAGTTGCCGAGAAAAAGAGACCCGTAATTTTTAACCCTGGCAGAGAGGGCTTCGTTGCAATATGTTTGCAGGAGCAAATGCTCCGGAGCTATCTTGTCGCTTATTTCCACAGCTTCGTCAAAAGAATCCACCAGGATAACACAACTGTTCTCCTGCCAGGAACGGGACGCCGTTTCCGCCGTAGCCAGGGTCTTGAGCCGGACTTCGGCTTCCTTGACCGCTTCTTCCGCCAGGGCGCGGCTGGTAGTGATTAATATGCCCCGGGAGGACGGGTCATGCTCGCACTGGGCCAGGATATCCAAAGCTACGAGGGAAGGGGATGCCGTTTCATCGGCGATGATGAGCACCTCGCTGGGCCCCGCCAGCATATCGATTCCAACCCGGCCGGCAAGCTGCCGCTTGGCTTCTGTCACAAAAGCGTTTCCCGGCCCCACAATCAGGTCAACGGGAGGGATACTCCCGGTACCATAAGCCATAGCCGCTATCGCCTGGGCCCCTCCCATGCAGTAAATCTCGTGCGCCCCCGCCAGCCGCAAAGCCGTCAGAACGGCAGGATGGATCATCCCCCTTCCCTTAACGGGAGGCGAACAAGCAATAATCCGCCTGACTCCCGCAATCCGGGCAGGGATAACGGACATAAGGGCGGAAGAGGGGAGGGGATAACGCCCGCCGGGCACATAGGCGCCGCAGGAGTCAACGGGGATAATCCTGTGCCCTAAAGTAACTCCCGGAATATACTCACACTCGAGGGGTTTGATGCACGCCAGCTGGCTGCGGGCAAAAGACTCTATCTGTTCCGCGGCAAAATGTAAGCCGGCCAAGGTTTTTCTGGCCAGTTGGGACTGAGCCTTGTTTATTTCCTCCTCGGGAACCTTGTAAAAAACGGCCTCCCCGCCGTCAAAACGGCGGGTATATTCCCGGACAGCCTCGTCGCCCCGGGACCTGACCTCTTCCAGGATTGCCGCCACCGCTTCTTCGGTCTTTTTGTTTTTTTTCGTTTCCTCGTCTTTAAACCTGGATCCCTTGATAAACTCCATTTTCAAAGCCTCCCGTAGCAAACTAACTTGACGGCTTATTCTCTCCAATATATCCATTATATAATATTAACGTTCTTCTTAATAGTCTATTTCCGGCCCGCCGCCCCGTACCCTTTATCTGGGAAAAATATAAAATTAAAAAAGGATTTAACGGCAGTAATGTCTAATTATCCCTGCAAAAGTTGTCTAAAATTGGAGGAAACCCATGTTTTTAAAGACCTTTAAAAGGAACTCGGCTTTTTTATTCGGCTTTTTACTCCTTGCCCTTTTTCCTTCTAAAGCCTTAGCGGCTGTTACCGCCTTTGTCGCGGCCGACAGAACGGGGAAGCACTATGAGTATGATTATCAGGAACTGCTGGAAGACTATGTCTCCTTCGTCCTGGGCGGGGAAGCTCCCCTATACAGGGACTATGCCGTAAAAAAAGTTGTTTCCTTCCGTGACAGCCTCCAAGGGTATACCTGTTACCAAAACATATTGGAAACGTATGTAGCCTCCGTTATCAACGAAACCGACTTTGACGTTAACGCATACACTGAAAGCGGCAAGGCCAAGGCGGCGGAGCTGCCTCCCAGCCTGCAAATCCTTACCCGCGGAACCGAAACTGGAACCATTGCCGGCGCAGAAAAGCTTCTGTTAACCCGCAGCGGCGGAGAAAGCCCTGTCAGCTTCCTTTCTTTAACCCCTCACCGGGAAGGGCCAATAGAAGTGCTTAAGGGGCTGCGCTATGAAGCTGAGGCAACAGGACCGGCAGGCTTGAAATATGCCTGGTATGTTTACCGGGACGGTGAACATATCCGTTCTTTCTTTTACACCGACAGCAATATTTTTGCCTATGTGCCTACGGAACCCGGCAATTATGTGATCAGAGCCTTCGCCGTGACCGAAGACGGCGCATACGAGGAATGCTCCTCCGCCGGCTTTACAGTTCTGCCTGCCCTTGAAATAGTAAAACCCGATTGGGATTGGCGCGGCCCCCTAATACCCTTTACCAACACCGTCGAAAAGCTGGTCCAGCACCATATGGCCAATACCACCTGGGATGTTTACGATGTCCACAACCACCACCGGAACAAGACTTACGTAACGGGTGACGGCTCCATCGACAACTGGTACGGGATAGGCTATAACTACTGGATCGGTTTTGACGGCACTATTTTTGAAGGCAGGGGTGTCATGGAAGGAGGGCATGCCGGTACCAGCTGGAACTGGCGCAGCCTGGGAATAGGTTACCAGGGCCATTTTGATTACCAGGAGATGACCGACGAACAACTTGCAAGCGGCGCCTGGCTCAATGCCAAGCTTATTCTGGAAGAAAACCTGGAAACCAAGGACATCGTCGGGCATCGTGACATATTGTCCACCGCCTGCCCCGGAGCTAATTTCCGCATGGAAGAGTTGAAAGCAGAAACCGCAAAAATCCTGGCTAAAGTATGGGAAGACTAATTATTCGGCTCTCTCTGACCTCTCCTTCCACTTTGAACCCGGCAGCGATACTGACGCCGTAGCCGATGATGCTGTCCGCCACCCTGGCGCCGGCACCGATTTCCCCTCCGCCCCAAAAAACGCTGTTAGTGACAACCGCATTCCGGCGAAGGAGTAAGCCGGGACCCAAAACCGCCGGGCCGGTAATGCAAGCGCCCCCTTCGATTACACACCCGTCGCCTATGTAACAG